>CALQUO020000010.1 GCA_943333775.2 Methylotenera oryzisoli | reverse complement strand
TAAGATTATAGTGAGGAAAAAATGGAAATAGCAATTGCGATATTTGCCGGTCTGTTGTGCGGCTTCCTTAATACAGTCGCTTCGAGCGGCTCAGCCGTTTCATTGCCACTGTTAATGTTTCTGGGCATGGCACCAGCGCTGGCCAACGGTACCAACCGTGTTCCAGTATTAATTGCTGCTTTAGTTGCGTCTGTAACCTTTATTCGCGCAAAGATTATTGACTGGGGATTAGCCGCAAAAATACTCTTACCTACCACGCTTGGTAGCCTGATTGGCGCTTATCTCGCAGATCAGGTTCCATCAGGAAACTTAAAACTTCTGATCACCTTTGCAGTTCTGATTGCACTTGTGCTTTTGTTCACTGGTTTGAAAAAAGTGCTGATGCGCAACTTAGAGTGTTCTCCCCGTTACCGCTGGCAGGAAGTTACTTTTCTGGTGTTTGTCGGCATATGGCTGGGCTTTATTGTGCTTGATGGTTCAACTTATTTGTTATTAGTGCTGATACTGGGCATGAGGCTGAATCTGATGGCGGCCAATGCATACAAGAACTTGGCAATTGCATTGACCTCAGCGATCGCGCTGTTGATTTTCTCTATTGATGGTAACGTGGATTGGAAGATTGGTAGCCTGATGGCCCTTGGCGCAATCGGTGGTGGCTTTATCGGCGCCAGACTTGCGATGATGCCTATGGCGAAGGTCTGGACATTCCGCTTGCTGGTGACGATTATTCTGTTGGAAGTGCTGCAAATGGGTATAGGATATTTGCATCTTTCAAAATTTTTAGGCTGAAAAAAGCTAGGCTTTCAACATTCACCTACAAAATGTCTATTAATGCGGTTAGCTACATGAACTGCAATTACTCAAATATGATCGAGGGCTGTTATACCAAACTGATTGATATTGAACGTGTTTTATCCAGTAACTATTCAAGCTGTTAAGATTTGCATGGCTGACTTAATTCCGCGTCCACCGCTTTTAAATCCGCTTGTCACTGCTTCGATTCCAGTCGCGGACACCAATAAAATCAAGCTCACAGCGATGTGGGCTTTTTTACGCCTGTTGGTTTTAAGATTTGTAGCTGATTTGTAGGCAAATTGCTTTAAAGATTGCGTCTCTTTAGCGTTATTAAGATAGGGGGTCTATTTACAAAGCACGAAGCGATATTTCGACTATGGACCCGTGTTGAAAAGCTTAATACACAGACCTCACCGCACTCCCACCAGCCCACTTTTCATTTGGGTCCCATGCCCAGCCTGATAGGCAGTTCTTAAATATCAGATCATTTTAATGGCGTCCGCTAGGCGGCTATCCTCCGTTTTTTGTTGACGTTAAACATTAAGTATCATAAATTGACTCATGCTGATCCAAGCTTTAGCCTGAAAAGAAACTAAATCTCTGTGGGGAGGTCTGTTAAAATTAGGTTTGCACGTTTTTTCAATACCACGCGTATGCTTCATGTCTTAACATGCAAGCGAGTCCTGATCTCAAGTTTACTGAGATAGGGCTAGATGAAAAATTGTGCAAGAGATCCGTTCAATGGAGGTTGTTAGCCTATAAATCCTGTCCAAATGATGAGCGGTTTGAGTAGTTGAATGGAGCAGCAATTGAGATGCTTAATGATAGGGATGTTGGTGCTGATGACTATGCCTGCAAAATTGTTCGCGGCGCCTGATCAAGCGCACTTAATCAGAGGACACCTGGTTGGTGGTGGTGTCATTTGTGCCCTGATAAAAACCGATCAGGGTGAGATTTTACCGTTGGCAGGGATTACCCATAACAGGTTCCCAATAGGGACTTTGCTGGAGCTTAAGGGCGAGCAGGTCACGCAATCGATATGTCAGCAAGGTCCGGTGGCTTTTAAGGTAGACAAAGTGCTTAGCATCAATGGTGAATTGCAGGGCGCGCAAGATAACAACTGAGAGGTATGCTAATGCGAAAATCCAATTCATATACGCAGCACTTGGTTTTACAGCCCCTTGATCCATTATTTGTGCCGCAGGACATCCTATACAATCAGCAATGGCATTTTTCCTTGATTGGAAGTATTGGGAGACCTACGGCCGGGGCAAGCCGCGCTGGTATAGAAGCGGTCTGGACAGACTACCGTGGCCAAGGGATCAAGGTGGGCATATGGGATGATGGCGTACAAAGCAATCATCCTGATCTTGTGACCAATTATAATGCGCAACTGCAAGTGACCATTAATGGCACGCTAAATAATGGTCAGCCGCTGACGAGCATGGATGGCCATGGTACCTCTGTCGCTGGCTTAATTGGGGCTACCGGAAATAACTCCGGTGTGGTTGGGGTGGCCTATGAATCCCAACTGACTGGCGTCCGTATTTTTGGCGGGCAGGATGATATCAATACCAACTGGGGTCGTTACTTGCAGACCTTGGATTACCTGGTGCAGTTTGATGTCACTAACCACAGTTATGGCGGGGCCCCAAATTTCATTGTCTCAGGAGATGTTGCAAAATTTGCCAATGCTTCCTCGAATGGCCGTAATGGCTTGGGGACGATTAATGTTAAGTCGGCAGGTAATAGCAATATCGATGGCAACGGTGATGCCCTTGATGCATCACGTCATACAATCACGGTGGCAGCCACAGATAGCAACGGCCAGATCACCTCGTATTCTACTTATGGCGCACATATCTTAGTGGCGGCACCCGCTGCCTCTGTGACTACGGATTTAATGGGCTCAGGCAACGGCTATAATGGCCTGCCGGATACCAACTATACCAATGCCTTCGGCGGTACCTCTGCAGCGGGACCGGTGACGGCTGGTGTGGTTTCGCTGATGTTAAGTGCTAACAAACAGTTGGGCTGGCGTGATGTGCAAAATATTCTGTCCTATTCAGCCATTGGTGTTGGCAGCCTCTACGGTGGCGTTAAAACCAATGAAAATGCTAACTGGAAATTGAATGGCGCAACTAACTGGAACGGCGGCGGCATGCATTTCAGTGAAGATTACGGTTACGGACTGGTGAATGCATACGGCGCTGTGCGCATGGCAGAGGTCTGGAGCATTATTTATGACAGCATGCCCCTCACCTCCGGCAATGAACTCATGGTGACCACAGGTAATATCACTGTCAATAGCACCATCCTTGATCAGAGAACGCTAATTTATACTTTTAACGTGAGTCAGGATATCAGCCTAGAACACGTTAATATGAATATTAATCTCACGCATAGCTATTTTAATGACCTGCGCATCCGGCTAATTTCCCCTAAAGGCACTACCTACACGCTGTATGATGGTTCATCTGGGAATGCAAGCAGTTCTGACTTTGGATTGAGTTATGGCTTTGGTATTGAAGGGCTGCGCGGGGAAAGTAGTCAGGGGCTATGGACTATAGAGGTGCAGGATGCGGTACAAGCTGATTCTGGGGTACTTAACGCCATCAACTTTACTGGCTACGGATCATCGCAATCTGTCAATGATGTCTATCATTACACTGAGGAAGCATTAGATGTTCTGGCTCTAGCCGGCCAGGCTGGCCGAGTGCTGCTGTCGGATATTGATGGCGGTAATGACTGGATCAATGCTGCTGCGATGTCGCGTAATCTGGAGCTGTCTTTGCGGGCAGGAGCAAGTTCCTTGGTCGCTGGCCAGACATTCCTGACCATTGCCAGCAATGGAAGCTTGATTGAAAACGCGGCGGCCGGTGATGGCAATGACATTATTGAAGGAAATGATGCCAACAACCGCATTTATGGCGGTCGTGGCAATGATGTGATGTACGGTGGCAATGGCACTGATACTGCAATCTTTAGGGGCCAGCGTCCCGACTATGTGATTTCAACCATTAATGGCTTGACTTCAGTGGTCGGGCCCGACGGTAGTGATCAGCTGAGTGGTTTTGAGTTCCTGCAATTTAATGACCAGACGGTTACTGATCCCTCCGGAGGCATCCCCGCGCCTGACACAATGGCGCCTATATTACAGTCATCCAGCCCTGCCGATAACGCAGCGCTTGTAGGGATAGCCGCCAACATTAGCTTGACCTTCGATGAAGACATCGTGCTGGGTAACGGTAATATTACCCTTAGCAATGGTGCCGGCGATACTAGAACTATTGCCCCCTCTGAAGTAAGTGTGACTGGACGCGTAGTCACCATTAATCCAAGCAGTAATTTGGCCTATTCCAGCGGTTATTATTTACAGGTAGGGATTGATGCAATCAGCGATGCTAGTGGAAATGACTTTGTGATCAGCAATAGCACCACCCTTAACTTTGTGACTGAGAGCGACATTATTACCATTAATGGTACCAATGCTGCCGATAGACTAAATGGAACTAGTGGCAGAAATGTAATAAATGGGCTTGGCGGTAATGACACTCTTAATGGGCTTGCAGGGGATGACACTCTTGATGGGGGTACAGGTAACGATTCTATGTTCGGTGGTGCAGGGAATGATACCTATTTGGTCAATAGTGCCAGTGATAGAGTCTTTGAAACCGCGACCTCAAGTGCCAATGATATTACTGATTTAGGCGGCATTGACACTATTCAGTCATCCGCGACCTTCACACTCTCAAATTTTACAGAGAATTTAATACTGACTGGGACCTCGGCTATTAACGGTACAGGGAATGCCCTGGCCAATACTCTTACTGGCAATTCGGCAAACAACATCCTAGATGGTGGGGCGGGTAATGATAATTTGATCGGCGGAGCCGGCAATGACACCCTCAGAGGACGTGCGGGCGCCGATACTCTCACCGGAGGAGTTGGGAATGATAACTTCGTATTTAACACTGCACCGGAACAGTCTTTTGACATCATCACCGACTTTAAAGTGTCCGGCAATGACAGGTTGCAGTTCAGCAAGGCTGTTTTTACCGGCTTGAGTTCTGCAAATCCAACAAATGCTGGGGTAGTCCTGACGGCTTCCGACTTTATCAGTAGAGCCGATATCACCAGCGCATCTAACTCAGGTCAGCATTTACTCTATGACAGTGATTCCGGTGCCTTGTATTACGATGCGGACGGAGTGGGCGCAAATGCAGGCGTTCAAATTGCACTGATAGGCACCTCAACAACACACCCCACTTTGTTTTCAACAGATATATTCGTGATTGTTTAAGGTCAATACAGCGGCCGCATTAGCTGGTTTTAATCGAAGCGGTTAGGTATAAGACGTCTTATCGACCGTAGGTAAGGCCCCTACCAAATGCACTTATTCGCTGTGGGTAAATGATCGGTCCTGCTAATACCGTTTAAGGGTTTCATGTCATCGTGCATAAAGCTGTGCAACAAAAAATGCGACCACGCCCCAATCAAGGCGCCGATGATCGTATGAAAAAAGTGGTGTTCTGGGCTTAGCGTGATCAATAAAAAACCAATGGGTTCTAAATCAATCAACACATTCACTAAGGCAAACACGGCCCAGCTAAATCGGCGCTGAGCCATGGCTTTAACCGGCGTCTCACCAATTCGTCTTCGGCTATCGCCGCAAAGGCCACCGCGATCACAACCGGCAAGGCCAACAACTCACTGCGCGCATGCACATCGCGGCCTTCAATATCTTCGCCGGTCACGCTTATCGAAAACAGCTTGGCCACCAATAAAATCAAGCTCACAGCGATGTGGGCTTTTTTTACGGCTAAGATTGATTTGATTAGTTAATGCCATCCACCCCCAGCGCTCTGTAAAGATTCACCATGGCGCTAATTTGCTTATTCTTGGATTCAATAAGCTCTTTTTTAGCCTCCAATGCTTCTCGTTGTGTCAATAAGACTTCTAGGTAATCCGCTCTTGCGGATTGAAAAAGTTGATTTGCAATATCGATTGATTGGGTCAATGCCTCAACTTGAGTTGATTAACTGAGCGCATGACCTTCTGCATTCACGTGCAAAGCGTAAATGGAGGTTGAGCCTGTCATAAATAGACGGTTTCGCTTAGTGCCTCCAAAGGTTAGATTGGAAATAACCTCAGGAGTATGTATGAATGCCAGCGGACTGCCATCAGGGTGATGGACGCGCACCCCATTTGTTTCGATGCCACCCCAACCCCAACCGCACCAAACATTACCGTCGGTGTCACAGCGAACACCATCAGTGAATCCGGGAGCGAAATCGGCGAAGACTTTTGGATTGCTAAGTTTTTGATCCTTCACGTCAAATACAATGATATTAGCAGGATTGCCGGGGCCATCTGTGGCCCCAGTGTCTACAACATAGCAGCGCTTAAAATCAGGCGAGAAACAGATGCCATTGGGACGCCGCATTGGACCTTCAGCAGCTACGGTGACTTTACCGTCTGGTGCGATACGATAAACGCGGGTCGGTAACTCGAATTCAGCTTTATGGCCTTCATAGGGACCCATGATGCCGTATCCAGGGTCAGTTAGGTAGATGGATCCATCAGGTGTAGTAGCCGCATCGTTAGGTCCATTAAGTTTTTTGCCTTCAAAACTGTCAAACAAAATAGACCATGTGCCGTCATAGTTGCGACGACGAACGCGACGGGTATCGTGTTCCATGGCGATCAAGCGGCCATTAATATCACGGCTGTGACCGTTGGAATAACCTGAGTCGGATTGAAATGTGCTAACAGCACCGTTTTCTTCGCACCAACGCAAAACTCGATTGTTAGGGATATCACTCCACAGCAAACAACCCCAGTCACCCATCCACACAGGGCCTTCACACCACAGCGCTGAGTCATGTCCCTGACCATGCCAGATTCGTTGCAGGGTGGCGTTACCCTGACGACCACTGAAACGCTTGTCCAGCACTTCAAATGCAGGTTCTGGGTAAGATACAGGAGTATTACCAGTCCAGTCACGGTTTTGTTGGAATTTGTCAACTGCACCAGCACCTAAAGCAGTGGCAGTAGCAGTGGCAATAACAGCGGTCGCAGCGCTGACCAGAAACTCTCGGCGTGCAAGAAATGGTCGAGCAGTTTCAGCGTTTATAGGGTGGATTGCTGATTTTTCAGTATTGGGTTTCATTATTTTCCCTTTATTTCATGGCGCCAAGAATAACATACTGATAGTTAACCTATTTTTAGTTAATCAGAATGGGGATAATGCATAACCATAATAATGGTACTTTACTTATAAATACAATCTTTTCTATGGGGGTGCCAATTTAGCTAATAACTAATCTAGGGGGCTAAATGGCAGAATAATGGGCTTGAATTAAAACGCTCGATGCAATGCACTAGAAACTTTGTAAGCGCATGCCCGCAGAGAAAAAGGTCTGTAATTTACGCCAGCTTCCTCATTTCATCGGCTATGGGTCAACAGCCTAGTAACAAACTTACAAACGTGATTGTCTGCTTTGGGTCGGAAGTGACGATGTTGATTGACTGCTTTAGGGTGCTTATTTTGAAACTCTACTTAATGAATTCAATTTTTTGGGGAGTCACCAAAATAAGTCTTTATATTTATGTACCGCATGTTAGGGATTTAAAATTGTCTGCCCGTACTTTGCGGCTAGCTCAATAAGCTTTTCTCGATCTGGACTGTCCCATGAAACTCCTTGAGCAAAGTCGGTAAACATCTTTGAAGCGTTTCCACGTGAAGTAATGGCAACCAATGTAGCGCCCCCTTTGCCAAATCGAAACCAGTGCGTAGATCCTGCCGGGACATGAACTAAAGTGCCAGGTAGTGCGACTGTTTCTTCGTTATCTATACCACAATGCAACTCACCATTAATAACAAAAAATGATTCATCCCATGGGTGAAAGTGAGGACCCGGGCCTTTGCCCTCAGGTCCCGATAAATGGAATATTTCATAGTCACCGGTATCAGTTTCTGATGCGAGAACGGTTATTGAAAAACCACCTACATCCAGCGGCTTATTTCGTTTATTTTCCTTGACGATTAAAGGTCTAGCCATGGGTTGATTCCTAAGGGCCTTAATGATGTTAATACTTAAGGTAGTTTAGATTATTTACAACTTAGTAATAGAGTACACAATTTTATTTTTTCTTTGCCAGCTTAAGGCTATTTTTTTAATACAGTTCCCCAACCATCAATCCATACATTACTATTAGGGTTAACTTTTGGAACTCGTATCTGTTTATCATTTGGTGACCAAAATTCGCTGGATCTGCGAGTACCCTTAGCATGGCACTCAGTTTTTTGTTCGCAAATTTCATCCTTGCAACCAGACTGCATAGCATCTCCATAAACCTTTTGTATGCTAAAGCCAGAACATGACCTATTAGCTGAACATTTGCTGATGCACTCTTGAATAGAAGAGTTTGACCACGTACCCTCTGGCAATGCAAATTCGTTGGGAATTAATTTTCCTGGCATCCAAATATAGTCACCGTCCACTAATGCAACTGCTTCTTGCGCCGCACTTGTAATGGCATTTCCAATTAAGGTTAGAAAAATTGCCAAAATGATTGCTGTTTTACGCATTTAGAATTTCCTGATAGATTTAATTTTTTGGATTATTGATGATTAGCGTTGTTCAGAAACAACAATTCCAATCATGGCACCATAGGCACAAATATAATTTCCATGAATTGCGTTTACAAAATTCATTATATATAAATATCTACATGTTATTAAAAGTCCAAACTTAGTTTTAGCTTATATATTTATATTGAGAAATTTTTTTGAGTGGCCGCTATGGGTCGGAATCGCGTAAATTAAGCATCTGCTTTAAGATATATCCAATTCACTTATCGGTTTACATTCAAAATAATTTGCTATAAACGGACATTTATTTTGAATGCAGTAGTTACCTTGTATTGAATAAACCAAATAGTATGAATCTATTTTTGGAGTAAAATTCTATAGGTCTTGTATTAACTAGAATTCAATCACTAGGTCAAACGGACAACAATGAAAGACTTTACCATTCGCACAATGACCCGGCTTGAATTCGACCTAGCGCTTGACTGGGCAGCGTCCGAAGGTTGGAACCCTGGTCTATTTGACGCAGTGCCTTTCCGTAGCGTTGACCCCGATGGAATGTTAGTTGGCTTGTTGGACAACGAACCCGTAGCGGTCATATCGGCCCTCAGGTATGACGACTCATTTGGCTTCATCGGTTTCTATATTGTTCGACCTGATTGTCGCGGACAAGGTTACGGGTGGAAAATCTGGGAGGCTGGAATGGCTCGCCTGGGTTCTCGCACAATTGGGCTTGACGGTGTACTAGCACAGCAGGAAAACTACAGCCGAAGCGGCTTTGTTCTAGCCCACCGCAACATTCGCTACCAGGGTTGCGGTGGGTCAACCGCTAAACCCAGATGCTTGAGAGACGATCACCGACTGGTATCGCTACAGGAGCTACCCTTTCATAAGCTTGCGGACTACGACCAAAACTTCTTTCCTGCCAGCCGGCACGATTTCTTGCAGTCTTGGATCAACCAGCCAAAAACGCTTGCTCTCGGCCTTATAGGCTCGAAAAGTTTGCTGGGTTACGGTGTGCGGCGCAGCTGCCGCAGTGGCTACAAGATTGGCCCTCTATTTGCCGACAGCCCAGTACTTGCTGCAACACTACTCGACGCACTATGTGTGGGCACCGAAAGCGAGGCGCCACTATTCCTAGACGTGCCAGAATGCAATCGCGCCGCCGTTGAGCTGGTCGAAACATGTGGCATGCGCCGAGTATTCGAGACTGCCCGCATGTACACCGGCGTTGCGCCGGATTTGGCGCTGGCTCGGAGTTACGGCATTACCAGCTTCGAGCTAGGCTGAATTCAAAATAATACTGTTCTAACGTGTAGTTCCTTGTAAGCGCTCAATAAACTTCCAAATTACTCACCACGTTTGCCTGATTTTTTTAACCTATCGTATGAGCTTATGGCTTTCGAATGTCAATTATGGGCCTAAAGCAATTAAACTCAATGTTTGCTTAGTATCGGTAGCTGCTTATACGGACTTCCGCTTTTAGGAATGAGTAATAAATTACGCAGCAATTATTTAGCGCCTTTATTTGTATACCAAATTTGTGGAGTGGCTTTTGGACCCAACTTCATCATTGATTTCTTGAGTTCTTTTGAATTAACAAAGGACTTGGCTTTTTTTATACTATGGAAATCATGAATGACTTTCACATCATTAGGGTTGTCAGTAGATTGCCAAACTGATTGGAAAAATACACCTTGTAATTTTTGATAGTCTGAAAACCATCGTAACCTTTTTCCAAACGGTATAATCAGTAACATAATCTCGGACGTACACACTTAAATCTTGCACTCAAACCAAACAAGAAGTCCCCATGATTGTACTAGCCAATAAAACTTGGGTTAGTAATTTTTTATAGTTCATTTAAATCTCTATTTTAGAATGGAAATTACAGACTTTCTTAAACTAGAATTACTGTCAAGACAAACAACGTCCTTATGCTACCAATTCTTAGAGTAACAGTTGCCGAAAACCTCCATGCCTGCTTCGTGATAGCTTCAGTTTACTCACGCTTAAGATAAGCTTTTGAATTCAAAGCCCTAGAGACACCTTTGGCAATAATTCATACAAAACCAAACTAAAGCCGAAGATTAAAAGTTACATGGATGAATAAAACATATAGGCCATTGACGCCTTGCACAAATTTAGACAAAGTGGAGTTATTGCAATAAAGAATTAAATTAAATGGATACATCTATGAGCAAATTTGAATTGATTGATGCAATTTCTGAAAGTGCAAAATTCGCCAGCTTTTACTTTACATTCAGTCAAATATGAATCATCAAAGACTGATTCCATTGGAGGCGATGCGAGGATTGGCGGCAATCATCGTGCTGGTTCATCATGTCCTTTTAGGTTTTTCGCCTTACGTATCTGGTTTATTACCTCAAGCAAGGAATGCCAATAGCTTTGTTGGGGAATGGTATTTCTTTCTATTTAATGGCACGTCTTCTGTAACATTCTTTTTCACATTATCTGGCTTTGTTTTATGTTGGTCATATTTCAACTCTGGTGATAAGAGTGATTTATTGAAAGCTTTTTTTAAAAGATGGCCACGCCTAGCGGGCCTAGTGCTCATAACATGTCTATCAAGTTATGTAATCTTTAAGTTAGGTTTTTATTATTACGAACCGGCTTCTTTAATTAGCAACAGTACCTGGCTGCTCAATTTCGGATGTCCAACGCCATATTGTACCGATGGCTGGGCGATTAGATTTGAACCGAGTCTTTTAGATGCTTTTACACAAGGACTAACTACATTTTTTACTGGGAATTCCACCTACAACACAAATTTATGGACAATGAAACTTGAATTTATAGGAAGCATTGTCGTGTTTCTTATTGCAGCATTTATTTCACTTATACTTTCATTTAATTATCTAGTTACAGCGTCAATTATTTTTTTAATCTGGGCACTAACTGTTAATCCTTACCTAGTTCCTTTTATTGCAGGTATATTTTTATCAGCAATTGTTGCTAAATATAAAACCAAAATAAATCTTCGCTTTGCCTTATCTCTTTTGATTGTTGGGGTGTACCTTCTAAGCTACCTAATACCTGAAAAAGACTTTTCTTGGGTTACGCTCATACAATACCCCAGTTTGATTGCTGATAACATTCGGATAATCATCAACACAATAGCCTCAGTGTTAATCATTTTTTCAATCATGGCTAATGACCTTATATTTAATAAAATTAATGGGAGGTTTTTTTCCTTCTTAGGAAAATTAAGCTTTCCTTTGTATTTGGTTCATACCTTAGTCATTTGTTCTATATCCAGTTTTAGTTACATTACTATGCATCACTATGGATATAAAGATGAACTGATTTTTATCATTACTTTTTTAATTACACTGTCATCTTCAATTATGGTTTCATTACCACTCATTTATATGGATAGTTTTTGGTTAAAAAAAATCAATAAGATTGCTAGCATGCTCTTCAATAAAACCAATCCTTTAATAAAATAAGTTATATATATTTAGTAAAGGTGCAATAAGGCCTTTAAAAGTAAGTGTGAATAAATTCAGCGAAAATTTCGCCAATTGCATCAGGCTAGAATTCACAAAGCAATTGGGGCTTTTTATATTTAAGTTGACTGACAGCTATGAGTCCTAAGTAACTTATCTTGCTGTCTGCTTTTTATTTAGGTTGATTAAGTTCTAGAAATTAGTGTGAGTTTTATATGGAACTCTTGTTAATAGACTAAGATTTAAGGTGCACTATCTAAGAAAAAGTGTGGCATGAATAAATATAAACAGGAACTTATCAGTCAGCGCCGTCAATTTCTGCGTCAAGCGGGCGCTTCCTTAGTTGGCATGATGAGCTTGTCTACGAAAAGTTGGGCAACGGCAATGAATAATTTATCGTTCAAGAATGGTGAGCGGGAGTTGATTGCTTATCCCCAAAAACGCAAGCTCATGAGAATATCTACACGTCCTCCAAATCTTGAAACGCCATTTGAGGTCTTTAATGAAGGTGTTCTGACACCTAATAATGCTTTCTTCGTGAGGTACTCTCTTGCAGGAATACCATTAAGCATTGATCCAGAATCGTATAGATTAAATATACTAGGTCACATTGATAGGCCTTTGTCACTCTCATTGGGCGATTTGAAATCCATGGGAAAGGCAGAAGTTGTAGCGGTAAACCAATGTGCTGGCAATAGTCGTGGTTATGCATCCCCCAGAGTTTTTGGTGCTCAAGTTGGAAATGGGTCTATGGGGAATGCACGTTGGGTAGGAGTGCCACTTAAATCCGTATTGGAAAAAGCTGGAATTAAATCTGGCGCTACGCTAATTACTTTCAACGGATTAGATAAGCCAGTATTGCCAGAAACGCCGGACTTTATTAAAGCCTTAACAATCGAACATGCCATGAATGGGGAGCCAATTTTGGCTTGGGAAATGAACGGAGAAGAAATCCCATTCCTCAACGGCTATCCCTTAAAGCTTGTTGTGCCAGGTTATTTCGGAACATATTGGGTCAAGCACTTAAGTGAGATTACTGTAATCGATAAGGCGTTTGAAGGTCATGATAGCTTCTTCATGAATAAAGGCTATCGCATTCCGGATAATGAATGTTTATGCGTGCCACCTGGCACTTCAGCATCCAAGACTAAAGAAATTTCACGCCTTAAGGTACGATCCTTCATTACTAACCTAAAGAGTGGTCAACAAGTTAAATTTGATCAGTTAGTTAAGATAAAAGGGATTGCGTTTGATGGTGGAAGCGGTATCAAACAAGTTGATTTATCTCAAGATGGAGGGCTAACCTGGAATGCGACTTCATTAGCGAAGGACTTAGGAAGGTTCTCATTCCGAGAGTGGCACCTAGACTTCATCCCAAAAAGAAAAGGCGGAATTACTCTTATGGTTCGCGCAACTTCTAATGGTGGAGAAGTTCAGCCAATGACGGCAACCTGGAACCCGGCAGGTTACCAACGTAACGTCATTGAATTCATGGAATTACTGGTAGTCTAGAGGTTAACGATATCATGAAAATGATCATTACCCAATTAAGCGTAGCTTTTCTTATGTTTAATGCTGGGCAAATATTAGGAGCGCAAAGAAACATAGAGCTACCTGAAGAAACTTCTATATTGAAACAATCCAGCCACCCTGGTCATCAATTGGCATTGCAGAGATGCTCAATATGTCACTCTGTCGATTACATCAATCTTCAACCCCCTGAAATGAGTTTAAAACAGTGGATCGCTGAAGTTGGAAAAATGAAAAGTGCATATGGTGCATCTATTAATGATGACGAGATAAAACTTATTGGTGAATATCTCTTTCTCACATATGGACTAAAACTAGAAAATAAGTCTGAGGCTTCTGAAATTGGTTCAACTAAGTAGTTGTTTGAGAATCTCTGGATTGGGTATAATTAAACTTCTTTAAAACCTTCTATGCATTCTTGACAGTCCGCTTTGGGTTGAAAGTGACGAAAGCAAGCGTCCGCAATCGGGTCTTTCTTTCAAGCCTGTAGACTAAGTTAAATGCATTAAGCGTCGCGTTACGGGACGCTATAGAAGCACTGTTTATAAAATTTTACAGTGTCTACCAATCTTCTTAGCCACTGGTTCAATTCCAGTCTCGGCCACCAATAAAATCAAGCTCAACCCAATGCGAGCTTTTTTATGCCTATGAATTTCTTACAAAGGCTGGCTGTGATGAAAATTTATAGCGTGAGAAATCTAGGAGTGAGGATTCTCCATGCTGATGGGCCGAAGATGATACTGGTTGAATGAATTCAGTTGATGAGCATCGCGTAACAAGACGCTTATGGCGAGGGAGTAAACAATTGTTGGTAGCTATTATTCTTTTGTAGCGCACCCCCTATTCCACCCCTGCCAAAATCCCCTGTCTTAAACCTTCAGCCTAGCCCGCAAAAACTGTAAAATATCGACTTCTGGCCGATTAGCTAAAAGGGTTAAGTAAGGAAAAAGTAAGAGAACATTATTTTTACAGTAGATTTAATATAAAAGCCACTCATTACAGTGCTTTTATAAAACAAATAAATGAGTGGTTTATTCAATATACTTGAAAACAGCTAAAGCGCCTGTGACCTTACCATCTTTATCAATAAGTGGCGCTAGATATGAGTAAAGTTGCCTTCCAACTACTATATCCTTGCCACTCCACGATTTTTTGTTAAGCATTATTTTATATCCTGGATGGCTTCGATCAAGCTTAGTATTAATTGCAAGATTACCATCTTCATCCATCAAAGTGGTCTCGGTGCGAATGAAGTCTTGACCATCGAATGTAAATATAGTGCTGCCTAACTCTGCAAAACTTAATGTTGAAAAACAAAACAAACAAATAAAGACAATTTTTTTCATGATATTTACCTTAATAAATAGAAAAGAATACGATTGATGCCACATAAACTTATTCAATATAAATATATTGGTTAATTCATCTTTGAAATACTGCGCTTTAAAAAGAAGAAGTTCAATAAGAAACTACCTACTGCTTACACAGCCCTTTTTGACCTCCGCCACTTTTGACCACCCCAACCCCTCTACAACCCGCACATATACTTTAAAAAATACTCTAGACTAGAGTCTTTAGATTTAAATTAAGGTAAAAGATGAAACATCTAATTTCAATACTATTGTTCATTTTCTCAATACCTATATTCGCTCAATCAATAAATAACCAGACATACACCAATCAAAATCAAAGTGAAGTAAAGGTTACTCAAATACTTAAGTCTACAAAGGAGTGGAATGGAGATGAACTTCCTCCATATCCATCAAAGAATCCAGAAATTACAATTCTTAGGTATGAAATACCTCCAGGCATACGTTTACCCATGCACAAGCATCCAGTGATTAATGCGGGAGTGGTATTAGAGGGAAAACTAACAGTCATAAGTAAAGATGGAAAACAATTAATTCTCAATTCTGGTGATTCGATTATTGAACTAGTTAATAAATGGCACTATGGAGTTAATCAAGGTTTTGTACCTGTAAAACTCATAATGTTTTATGTAGGAGAGGTTGGAGTGCCACTAATGATTAAAGAAAAGGATTGAACAGCTCTGTGCCAACGTTCTTTTTAACACTTTTAACTGAGCAGCTAGCTCAGTTGGAAGAGCAGCGTACTCTTAATCAGTATGTCACTGGTTCGATTTCAGTCTCGGCCACCAATAAACGCTAAAACCATCTTCGAGTGGTTTTTTCATTTGGCTTGGGGTTGGGTACGCATTAATTGTACTGACCCATAGATTCCAAAAATAATTTAATTAGGTTGGTATGGTAAGGACGAGTGGTGTAAAACAATTCGCAAAGCACCTTTATCATCTTTAACAAAGCCCCAAGTTTTATCTACGGTAGTAATTTTATTTGATCTATCAGTAAACACAACCTTACCTAGAGTCATAGCAGCATTACCAGTTATCACGATACCCGCATTTTTAATTTCGCATTTCTTCCAGCCCTTTAGTGCAAATCCGCTGTCAGTTGGATACTTGGAGTTACCGCCTACAAAATACGATAATGCTCCATCTTTAGTAAGGCGAAAAGTTTCTTTTCCACTAGTTAAGGTTGGGTTAAATAAAACAGGCCCAAGTTGATAGGCGTATGCAGCGTCAATTACTTTTTCAGCTAAAGCTTTTGCAGCCGCCGGACTTTTATTGCCCTCTTCACTAATATTAACGAGTGCACTACACCATGCCTTTTGTGCAGCTAGAACCTCAGCTTCTGAGATCGCACGATTGAAAAAAGATGTCTGCGATATTGCTGCTGTGGGCAATAAAGCGCAAAGCATTGAGACAGTCAGACAGAATTTTCGAGTAAATATCATTTTCAAACTCTCCTTATTAACGTTTATAGGGGTAGGGCAGAAATACTCGTGCTAATAAGCCTTGAAGCATAAAACTAAAATAGTCGTTTAAATATGAAATTACTTTTATTCTTAAAGCATAAAATTCATCATATATCATAGTACTTTACATAAACGCGGTAAGCAACAGACCTTACACTGCTAAAATTAAAAGCATTCTCATAGAGTGCACTGCAGGTTTCTATCTTGCTGGGGCTAACGCTTTGGCAGCACTTTATCATCACTACGTTAAGCGAGATGATACCCTTATAAGAATGCTTTGCTGATTAGTACATTTCGCCGTCATTTAGGTAACGGCTATACACGCTAATCACTAACAGTTTTCAAATATATAAAGCTCAAAGCGACGTGGGCTTTTTTATGGCTGAGAAATTCGACAATATTCCCACTGTTGTTTACAAAAAAACTATCTATCGAATCAGCGCCAATGGATTAGTAAAGACTTTATTTTCCAATGACACGCCAAATGGTATTGCCTACATCGTCTGCCACAAGTAAAGCGCCCTGCTGATCAATGACAACACCTACTGGCCGTCCGTTTGCTTTTCCTGTTTGATTAACAAAATCAGTTAAAACATTGACAGGTTGACCTGCTGCCATGCCATTAACAAATGGGATGAATATGACTTTATAACCGCTTAAAGGCTTGCGATTCCAAGAGCCATGCTGGCTTACTATCATGCCGTTTTGCAAGTAAGATGGCAATGCGTTATCGCTTGAGTAGGCCAATCCTAAAGAAGCGGTGTGCGCACCGAGGGCATAATCTGGCACAATGGCTTTAGAAACCAACGCTGGCTGTTGTGGGGTAACACGTTCATCTACATATTGACCATAATAACTATAGGGCCAACCGTAAAAACCGCCTTCTTTAACTGATGTTAAATAATCTGGTACTAAATCATGGCCGAGTTCATCTCGTTCATTGACAACTGTCCATAATGCTTTTTTAGTGGGCTCCCACGCCATACCATTGGGGTTTCTTAAGCCTGTGGCGTAAAGTTGATGTGTGCCTGTTTTGACATCAACTTGCCAAATAGCCGCTCGATCTACTTCAATATCTAATCCTTTTTCTGCTACGTTACTATTGGACCCAACAGTTACATACAACTTGGTGCCATCTTCACTGGGCATAATATTTTTGGTCCAATGGTGATTAATCCCACTTGGCAAATCAATTAGCTTAGTCCCAACAGAATTGATGACTTCATCTCCCTCATGATAGGTAAACGCTAAAATCGCATCTGCATTTGCAACATATAGTGTTTCTCCAATGAGTGCCATGCCAAATGGCGAATGTAAGCCCTCAAGAAAAATCGTTCGTTTATCAGCCTCACCATCGTTATTGGTATCTCGCAGTAAAATAATTCGATCTGGACTAGGCACGCCAGCCCCTGCTTTTTTCATGACTTTGGCTGCAACCCACCCACTAAGACTAAAACTTCTCTTGGACCTTGAAGGGGCGTTTGTTTCTGCCACTAAAACATCACCATTGGGTAACACATATAGCCATCTAGGATGTTGAAGTTGATTCGCAAACACCTTGACAAGCAGCCCCTGACCCGCAGTTGGTTTTGCATTATTTGACCACCCTATAGCTGGTGCAATATTCACGGTGGGCAATAGCTCTTTATTAGGTGCAGGCAATACTGGATTGCTCCCATAGCCAGCATGCGGCTCTATTTTAGACTTAGGGGTACAAGCACAGAGAAGAAGTAAACTGCCTAAAACAATTAACAGAGATATTTTAAATTGCGACTGATCTGGAAAGTTTTGCATAACGCTAACTCCACTTAATTAAACGACCATCATCAGCGTCATGATGGATGTTAGTGAAAAAAATTAATTATTGGACTTTCTCGACTTTAATAAACATTTAAAACACTTATCGCCTAGATAAAAACAATTCATTAGACTTAACCTTATTTGAAACATAGTATGAGTTTGTTCTAATTTTTTATAAGGTCATTAAAATGAAATCAAAAACAACAGTAGTTGAAATACTTACAAAAAATGTCAATATGCAAAATATAAAAGTGTTAGCAAATAACGACCACAGTGCTTTTATATGCGCTCAAAATGATAACGCCTGTTGGCATAGATATTTATCAGCCATTGGGGATTGTGTATAACTTT
Organism: Methylotenera oryzisoli; assembly: GCA_943333775.2. Classification (GTDB taxonomy): domain Bacteria; phylum Pseudomonadota; class Gammaproteobacteria; order Burkholderiales; family Methylophilaceae; genus Methylotenera; species Methylotenera profunda. Next base: position 3,017 of record CALQUO020000010.1, on the reverse strand, counting down.
TACAATTGTTAGAGGTTATTAATAATCATATTCAAACATCAATACGTAAAAATTGCTTTTTAACTAATAAACATAATTAGTTTGAATGTCCAAATGTAGCGAATACCCTTTGTAATTTATAGTAATGTTGTTCATGCTTAAATAGTAGATTACTACTTCGCAAATAAAATTAAGCTCACAGCGATGTGGGCTTTTTTTATGTCTTAAATTTCTGTAGCAATTGAATTCAGCAACAGTGTAATTAATATTCAGCAGGTATCCTCGCTGAATTTGACATTTAATTGATTAACAACAACAATTTAGTAGTTATTATAAATTATAAGTATACTGCCTAAGATGATCACCCTAACTGACACTATTGGATTTATCTCTGCCACATTTACTACTATTGCTTTCATCCCACAGGTAGTTAGAGTCTGGAAAACTAGGTCTGCTCGTGATGTGTCACTCGGTATGTATGCCTTATTCAATACCGGGGTCGCACTATGGTTGTATTACGGCTTGTTGATTGAATCATGGCCTATCATTGCTGCCAACTGCATTACCTTGCTATTGGCAGGGGCTATCATGGTTATGAAAGTCTATTTTGATCGGCACTAGCAACAAATTTAATCATTATTTTGTTTGGGTGCAACCCACATTTTTCTAATAAATCTTCAATAAATAAAAGCGAGTAATATATGATCACGGGCTCAAATTATAAATTAAGTGGGCGAGTGGACGGTACAAATGCCGAACATTATGAAACTGAAATTTCAGACCTATTAAAAGAGGCTGACCAATCATTTTCAATTGATTTATCTGACCTTAATTACATCAGCAGCATTGGCCTTAGAATTTTTTTAAAAGTTGCCAAAGCTTTAAAAAGTGGTGATAAAAAACTTGTTCTTGTCAAACCTAACGTAGTTATCCTAGATCTTTTGCTAATGAGTGGTTTTGATAAAATCATCGAAATTCAACATTAAGGAAATTAGTAATGTCTTCAAATCATCTGACTCTCGCAGAAGAACTGATACTTATTACATTGGATGACAGTTCAGGAAAGTTATTTCCTAATGCAAAACCATTTGCCATAGATATTGCAATTGCAGCTTCATTAATCATGGAACTGACACTTAATGGGCGAATTGATACTGACTCAGAAAAACTATTTGTCATATCCACCATCCCAACTGGCAATCAGATTCTTGATAATACACTTGCCGAAATTGATTCCGAAAAGACAACCTTGTCAACTTCAGCTTGGATAACCAGAATTGGGGGAAAAGGGGAAAGCCTTAATCAACTTATTATCAAAAGCTTAGTTGATAGAGGCGTACTCATGTCGGTTGAAAAACGTTTACTTTGGGTTTTTAAAACCCGTGTTTACCCTCCTACTAGCGGCATTGAGGAGCGCGAAGTCAGGGCTCGTGTTATGCATCTAATCAACAGTGACGAAATTCCGAATCCGCGAGACTCATTGATAGTGGGATTGTTACAAGCTACGAGTCTGATGAATCATTTATTCACGTCAGATTTGCTGGAGACTTTGCAAGTACGGATTAATTATATTGTAAACTTAGAGGAAATTAACCGATCCTTAAGCGCAGCAGTTCAAGAGGCTTGGCAAAAAGTTATTGATAGTACTCCAGTGGTAAGAATTTGGTAAACGGTTGATCTGCCAATGAATAAACGTTTTTTAAACATCAACCCTCAGCGTCAACTTACGGGACGTTATAGAAATACTGTTGAAGTAATTTACAGCTTCAACCAATCCTGATTGTCATTGGTTCGATTCCAGTCTCTGCCGCCAATAAAATCAAGCTCAATGCGATGTTAGTTTTTTACGTCTTTCAGCTTTGTAAAGTCGTAGACAAATAAATGTAATTCAGAATTAAAAAATACTGGCGGTACTAGACGCATTTAAAATGCATTTCATGCAGGCCCCATTAATTTTTATTAAATTAAGGTTGTTTGCTAATTATTCTGTAGCGTAAACCATCATTCACCAGCCAATTATTCAGGAGATTATGATAATGTCGGACAAGCAAGCCATATTAACTGCAACCAATAATTTTTATAGCGCCCTTAATATATTATTCACAGGCAATGGTCAGCCAATGAAGGATGCATGGTCTCATACCGATGACGCCACCTATATGGGTCCTGATGGTCTCTATTTAATCGGTTGGAGCAATATAGAGCAGATGTGGAATTCAGTTGCGGCGCTTAAGCTTGGTGGGCGAGTGAATCCACAGCAATTGCATACTGTTATCGGCACTGATATGGCATTAATTAGCTGTATTGAGGTTGGTGAAAATGAAGTAAATGGAAAAGCAGAAACCGTTTCTATACGGTCATCTACAGTTTTTTGCAAAAAGAATGATTCTTGGGAAGTTATTGCACATCAAACTGACCTTCTAGGTTATATGAGTTAGGTTCAGCTTTTCAAGCTTGTTCACAAAATAATTGAGTCTCAGCCACTAATAAAATAAAGCTCACAGCGATGTGGGCTTTTTTATGTCTAGAAAGTTAGATATCAAGTGCACAGTAAATTGCACACTTTGGAATTGAAGCTCTTCAATAATAATTCGACCTGTAGAAAATCCAAGCGCTTTGAATTGTTTACGCATATCTTAAGTTCTATACAAAAAAGATTTGTGGCGCGTACAAATAATTTTAAATTTGTTGAGTTCAACATATTAAATGTTTTGTTCGTGCATTTAGAAATTGAAATATCTATCGAGAGTTTGGGCTGGACAGATGACAAAATAACTAATTTTTGATTGAAGAAACTGAGTGCTTTGAATGCTCATAAATCAAGCACCTAGTGTTTATTGAGATTAATATATGTTGGGTACAAAATTCTGTGTATCCATTGACGGGCGAACGTAATTACTAGGCTGAGTTCTTCTCTCTGGAAGGGTAAATGGATGTGTTTTTATTTCTTCATATGGAATTTGATTTAACAGGTGATGTATGCAATTCAGTCGAGCAGATTTTTTATTGTCTGCATTCACTACATACCAAGGACTTGT
>CALQUO020000009.1 GCA_943333775.2 Methylotenera oryzisoli | reverse complement strand
TTTCCATGGGGCGTGGCCCGTTAACCCTAATAGTACCCAAATGAAACATAAACCCAGCAATAATTGAATTTTCACGCTGTCGCCTAAGTGGGCGCGCGGGGTAGCCATATTGCCTTGCCAGTCGTGATCAAGTTGGAAGCGCATGGGTTTTTTGGAGCCTGTATTTTCTAATTAGCAACTTAATTTTAACCGATAGTGGCATTTCACCATAGGCTTATGCAATAACGCTTAATTTGCTTATGGCCAATTAGTTTAGGACAATAAAAAAGGCAACCTAAGCTGCCTGTTTTGTTATGCATTTCTTAAATTACATGCCGTATTTTTTACGGAATTTATCCACACGGCCAGCCGTGTCTAAAATCATTTGCTTCCCAGTGTAAAACGGGTGAGATTTTGATGAAACTTCAATTTTTACAAGCGGATATTCTTTACCGTCTGTCCATTTAATGGAGTCTTTTGCCGCTATGGTTGAGCGTGTCTTAAAGGTAAAATCTGCTCCGATGTCTTGAAAAACAACGTCTCGGTATTCTGGGTGAATTCCATCTTTCATATTAGTAACCTCAATTTTGCCGAACGATACGGCAACTTATTTTGTAAGAGCCGAGCATTATATTTACATTTGCCTTGCTATGCAAGGATGGCTCGTAAATTAAAACGCCTTGGATGGTTAGCCTCTGCGCATGCTGTCAAAGAAATCCGCATTATTTTTGGTGGCTTTAATCTTGTCAAGTAAGAATTCCATCGCTTCGATGTCGTCCATGGGGTAGAGCAGTTTACGTAGTACCCAAATCTTCTGCAACACGTCTTTTTCTATTAGCAGCTCTTCACGACGGGTGCCAGATTTGTTGACGTTGATGGCTGGGTACTGGCGTTTTTCAGCCATTTTGCGATCAAGATGGATTTCCATGTTGCCGGTACCTTTAAACTCTTCATAGATGACATCATCCATGCGTGAGCCCGTGTCAACCAATGCTGTAGCTATGATGGTCAAAGAACCGCCTTCTTCAACGTTACGCGCGGCACCAAAGAACCGTTTAGGACGTTGCAGCGCATTGGCATCTACACCGCCGGTTAATACTTTGCCTGATGATGGGATGACGGTGTTGTAAGCACGTGCTAAACGGGTAATCGAATCCAGTAAAATCACTACGTCTTTTTTATGCTCAACCAAGCGTTTGGCTTTTTCCAGCACCATTTCAGCTACTTGTACGTGGCGTGTTGCGGGTTCATCAAAAGTCGATGCCACAACTTCGCCCTTAACGGATCGAGTCATTTCGGTCACTTCCTCAGGCCGCTCATCAATGAGCAACACAATTAAAATGACATCAGGATGATTGGCGGTAATAGCGTGCGCAATATTTTGCATCATCACTGTTTTACCACTCTTGGGGCTGGCAACCAGGAGGCCACGTTGACCGCGGCCTATCGGTGCAATCATATCAATAACTCGGCTGGTGATGTTTTCCACGCCCTTGATATCGCGCTCTAAGGTTAGGGGTATGGTCGGGAATAGTGGGGTTAGGTTTTCAAATAAAATTTTGTGCTTGGTATTTTCTGGCGCTTCACCGTTAACCACATCAACCTTCACTAAGGCGAAATAGCGTTCACCGTCTTTAGGGATGCGAATTTCACCTTGTATGCTGTCCCCCGTATGCAAATTAAAGCGTCGAATTTGTGACGGTGAAACGTATATGTCGTCAGGTCCAGCTAAGTAAGAGGTGTCGGGCGAGCGCAAAAAGCCAAAGCCATCTTGCAATACTTCCAGTGTGCCATCGCCAAATATGCTTTCACCTTTTTTTGCTTTGTGCTTCAAAATGGCAAAAATCAGATCTTGTTTTCGCATGCGGCTGGCATTGTCGATTTCGTCGGCAATCGCCATGTCCACTAATTCGGTAACGGGGAGATGTTTAAGATCGGATAAATGCATGAAGGCTCACTAAAACAAGGGTGTCTTGGGAAGGGTGAAGCTAGGGGTAGATAGATTTGAAAAGTGCTTGATTTGAGTGGACTTAAATCAAACACACTCTCAATAATGTGCACAGCGTAAAGGGTTTAAATGTTGCTGTCAATAAATGCAGTTAATTGCGATTTTGATAAGGCACCGACTTTTGTTGCTTCTACGTTACCATTTTTAAACAGCATTAACGTAGGAATGCCACGTATTCCGTATTTTGGCGGGGTCAATTGATTGTCGTCTATGTTCAGTTTGCCTACTTTTAATCGGCCGGCGTATTCTTTAGAGATCTCATCCAAAATGGGTGCAATCATCTTGCAAGGGCCACACCATTCCGCCCAATAGTCGACTAAAACAGGAAGTTGCGACTGGAGCACGTCTTGCTCAAAACTCGCATCGTTAAGGTGTGTTATATGTTCACTCATGAAAACCTCGATTTGATTAATACTTTAAATGAATACGTATCGTAACGAAAAAAACCGTTTTAGTGAAGAGGCAAATGTAAAACGTATTTATTAAGGGTCGCTGCTTTTATTGCGGTGCGTTAATGCTGTTGCCGTTCTCGTCGACCACGTTTAATTGATTCTCTTCAGCAAAATGCATGAGTTGCGCATAGCCATCCGGGTTGACGGTTTTTAGTTTTAAATCCACCGCTAAGCAACGTATCCCATCCATTACCTTGGGTTTAAGATAGGGCGAGTATTTTAATTTACGGTCCTCCCCAAAGGAGGCATAACTGCTACACATGCGATCCACCCAATCGCTAGGGCGAAAGGGTTTGCCGGCGCGCGTGTTACTTTGTATGATGATTTCGCCAGTGTGAGTGCTAGGTTTTAGATTGCTGGTCATTAGTGTGCTTGCCAATATAAATTAAGGCTTGTTGCCTGGGGTTGTTAAACTAAGCGTGTCTTTAAGGTTGGTATTCGAATAACTTTACAACTTTACTTACGCCATTGGTGTTGCTGGCTATTTCAGCTGCAGCATCGGCTTCAGGCTTGGTTACGATACCCAATAGGTAAACCACGTTGTTTTCGGTAACGACTTTGACGAAGTTGGCGGAAAATTTATTTTCCGTTACGAATTGCGTTTTTACCTTAGTCGTTAAATAAGCGTCGTTACTGCGTGAGCTGATAGTCGATTTTTCACCCACAACAATTTCATTGGTGATGCTCCGGATATTGGTAATGTTTTTAATCATGGTTTCAGCTTTGCTTTTAACGTCAGCGCTGGGCGCTTCCCCAGTTAACAAGACGTTGCGGTTATAGCTGGTGACATTTATATGCACGGTTGAGCCTATGCTCGTTTCTATCATCTTCAGTGCTTTTAATTCGATGTTTTCGTCTTCTACATATATGCCTGAGGTGCGCCTGTCGCTAACCATGGCGCCACCAGCCGCAGCGCCACCGACGACTACCGGGACGCAGGCACTGAGTTGGCCGACCAATATTAAGTACAAGAAAAGCTTCAGCGCAATATTTTGAGTGTTTAACAGCATGTTTGACTCCATGATATGAATGGACAATTAGATGGGCGCATCTATATTTTTGCGAATGATACGCTTTTTATGCGTCAAATGCATTACGTAACCACACTAAGTTTGCCTCGTTGGCTTTGTCTATCAGGATAGCGTTGAAGCGACAAGACGCATTGCCATGTACTTGCAAATAATGCAAAGCGGTGCGTGTAAATTTAAATTGTTTTTGTTTGGTAATACTACTTCCGGAATTACCAAAACCTAGGCTGGTTCTAAGCCTAATTCAATCAAAACCAGCGTATTTTTATCTTGCATAATTAAATCTATACTCACCAAATCGGCAATTGTAAATCTTGAAAAGGAGTTTCAGGCCTTGTTCAATCAGATAGCTGGCTGCCAAGTTTTCCGCAAGCAAGCCCGGATTGTTTTGATTGATTTTCATAGGCGTTAGCGCTTCTTGGCGTTAAACTTTAATTATGAGTGAAATGACGAAAAATAAGCTGGGTACATTATATGTGGTAGCCACGCCTATCGGGAATTTAAGTGATATCACCTTGCGGGCATTGGACACTTTAAAAAGTGTGGATGCGATTGCGGCTGAGGACACGCGCCATACGGCAGGATTATTAGGGCATTTTGCCATCAGTAAAAAACTCATAGCCGTGCATGAGCATAATGAGCATCAGTCCGCTGCCAAATTGTTATTGCAATTGCAAGCTGGTGAAAATGTTGCGCTGGTAACGGATGCGGGGACCCCTGGCATCAGCGACCCTGGGGCAGTCGTGGTAAATTTTTTACGCCAAGCCGGCATCAAAGTTGTGCCTATCCCTGGGGTGAGCGCGTTGGTAACGGCTTTATCGGTGAGCGGCATTGTTCAGAATGGTTTTTTCTTTCATGGGTTTTTGCCGGCTAGCAGGGCGGCTAGGCGCAAAGTGCTTGAGGGCTTAAAAAGTCAGGCTGTGACCTTGGTTTTTTATGAGGCGCCGCATAGAATAGTCGTTAGCCTCTTCGATATGGCAGAAGTGCTAGGGGCGGATAGGTGCGTTACCATCGCCCGCGAATTGACCAAAGCCTTTGAGACTGTCCACACTTGCCTTTTATCTGATGTGCAGGCTTGGTTAAAGGCCGATACCAATCAGCAGCGTGGTGAGTTTGTTATCTTGGTGGAGGCGCAGCCTTTAAAGAATCAAGAAGAAATATCGGAGCAAACGGCGCGCATGTTAACATTGCTGCTTGCCGAATTGCCCTTAAAGCAGGCGGTAAAATTGGCCACCGACATCAGCCGAGAGAAAAAAAATAGTTTGTACGAGTTAGCCTTGCAATTCAAACAATCTGAACCCTAATAATTGCCATAATCCTATGACAACCATCAATATATTGACGATTACTCAACCCGACGATTGGCATTTGCATTTGCGCGACGGCGAGGCGTTAAAGGCTGTTTTACCTGACAGTGCTCGCCAGTTTGCCAGAGCCATCGTTATGCCTAATTTGCGGCCACCAGTAAGCAGTACGGCCCTGGCTGTTGCCTACCGCCAACGTATCTTAGCGGCGCTACCTAGTGACCTTAATTTTGAACCGCTGATGACCCTGTATCTGACTGACAACACCCGCGCAGAAGAGATTAGGACCGCGGTAGCCAGCGGCATTGTACATGGCGTGAAATTTTATCCAGCCGGGGCAACCACTAACAGCGATTCAGGGGTCACGGATTTGGCGCGCTGCAAACTTGCTTTGGCTGAGATGGAAAGGCTGGGTTTGCCCTTGTTATTGCATGCGGAAGTAACGGACAAGCACGTGGATGTGTTTGATAGGGAGCGGGTATTTATTGAGCGACATATGGTCACCCTTATTAAGGACTACCCTGCACTGAAAGTGGTGTTTGAGCACATCACGACCAAGGATGCGGCCGATTTTGTATTGCAGTCGCCGTCCAATGTGGCGGCCACAATTACCGCTCACCATTTATTAATGAACCGCAATGACATGTTTGTTGGCGGCATAAAGCCCCATCATTATTGCTTGCCCATATTAAAACGCGAAGAGCATCGTCAGGCTTTGCTGCGTGTCGCCACTTCTGGTAATGCTAAGTTTTTCTTGGGCACTGATAGCGCGCCGCATGCCAAGCACACCAAAGAGGCTGCCTGTGGTTGTGCTGGAATGTATACGGCTCACGCTGCCATGGAACTGTATGCTGAGGCCTTTGATTCAGTGGGTGAATTGGATAAATTGGAAGGGTTCGCTAGTTTTTACGGAGCAGATTTTTATGGTTTGCCTCGCAACACTGGCCGCATTCAGTTGCATAGGCAAAATTGGACTGTCTCAGCCAGCCTGCCTTTTGCCGGTGACAGCATCATCCCATTAAGGGCTGGACAGACTATTGCATGGAAAATGCAATCGCTTTGAACACCTATTTATACCTCCTGCCGTGTTAAAATAAAAATGAAGCTGGCTAGACAGTCGCCGTTCATATTTAACTTGCTGGTTTACTGGCATAGTTAAATGGGGAAGCCCTCTGCGGGCTTTCTTAGTGAAGGGAGGAAAGTCCGGGCTGCATAGAGCGAGATGACGGCTAACGGCCGTCCGTCGAAACCTTCAAAGGCGCAAGCCTTGGAATATAAGGCGCGGAATAGGGCCACAGAGACGAGCGTATTAAGTTACGGTGAAACGCGGTAACCTCCATCTGCAGCAAGACCAAATAGGCTGGCATTTTTACGCAAGTAGATAAGGCGTGGTTCGCGCTGCCAGCGGGTAGGTTGCTTGAGCGCACAAGTAATTGTGCGCCTAGATGAATGACTGTTAGCTTTAGCAATAAAGCCTACAAAACCCGGCTTATCGGCCAGCTTCACTTCTTTTATTAACTGCCAATGGCTAGATGCGGCAGTAAGTCTGATCCCCTAGTCCACCATTTTGTTTTATAGGCTGCCACTTCAATTCTGGCGGACTAAGAACAATTCAAATGCTTTCGGCATTATCCTCATAATCTACATTCATATAATTTTGTATGTTATTCATTTATAACGATATTATTTTTATAGAAAAAACATGCTAAGTCATTGAGATATATAGAGAAAATAGCAAAAATGGCTTGCATTAGCCTTTTTTTTTATCTATAGTGCAACTTAGTGGGAAAAAGTGGGTTTATGTGGAGAATTGTTCCTTGCTAGCGATGTTGAAAAATCATCTTCGAACATCATGTCGCTAAACTACTAAGGGTTGTTGCCGTTAGTAAGGGGTAATTCTCCACTATTTTGATTTTCGCTTTATTAGTGTCGGACTGGCTCTTAAAGATTTAATTGGATAATAGGACAACAGTAAAAAATGTTTCGTGGTGCAACCTCATTAAGCTTAGATGCAAAAAATAGACTCGCGGTGCCAACCAAGCACCGTGAAGCCTTGCTGCATGAGTGTGGCGGCAATTTGGTGCTGACAGCCCACCCGCATCGCTGCCTATTGCTTTACCCGCAAGCTGCGTGGGAGCCGATACAAGAAAAAATGATGGCGCTATCTTCCTTTGATAAGCAATCGAGTGCGCTACAACGTTTGCTGGTTGGTTTTGCAGAAGATTTAAGTTTGGACAGCGCAGGTCGCTTGTTGGTGTCGCCGGTATTGCGAGACTTTGCTGGTTTAAGCAAAGAAGTAATGTTGGTGGGGCAAGGCAGCCATTTTGAATTGTGGAACATGGAAGCCTGGCGCGCTCAGTTAGCGCAAGTCATGCAAGGCGAGCAGTTTGCTATGCCGGCAGAACTAGAGGGCTTTTCCCTGTGATTAAGGGCGTGCGCTCCACGCCCAACCTAGCATCATTGTCTCCAAATAAAGCGTCTGCAAATGACGCTTTATTATTAGTAAATCAAGCATTAGCTGCGATGGACGAAACCCAAGGAATAGCCCCTGCTAGTGGAGCCCATGTCACCGTTTTATTGGATGAAGCGGTCCAGGCATTGGCCATAAAGGCCGACGGCATTTATGTTGATGGCACCTTTGGTCGCGGCGGCCACAGCAGAAGGATTTTAGAGAAATTGGGGGAGAAAGGCCGCCTAATAGCTTTTGATAAAGACTTGCAAGCGATTGAATCAAGTCAGGCTATCCGGGATAAGCGTTTTGTCATAGTACATAGCCATTTTGCTGGTATGCAAATCCGTCTGGCTCAAATGGGCGTCCATCATGTGGACGGCATTTTGTTGGATTTAGGCATTTCCTCACCACAAATTGATGAGCCTGCTCGAGGCTTTAGTTTTAGATTTGATGCACCATTAGACATGCGTATGGATCAGACCCGCGGTCAAACAGCGGCGGATTTTATCGCCACTTCAACAGAGCAACAATTAGCGGAGGTTATAAAAAATTATGGTGAAGAACGGTTTGCTAAGCAGATTGCAAGGGCGATTATTGCGGAGCGCAATGACGGGCGCCCCATCACCACTACAGGGCAGCTTACCAAGGTCGTGGCAAGCGCAGTCACGCGCTTTGAGCCCGGGCAGAACCCAGCCACGCGGACATTTCAGGCTTTACGGATTCACGTTAATCAAGAGCTTGAGGAGTTGTCGTTAACCATGCCTCAATGCTTGGCCCTATTGTCGCCGCAAGGCAGATTGGCGGTGATCAGCTTTCACTCCCTAGAAGACCGTATGGTGAAGCAATTTATTCGCGATCAAGTCAATCGAGATGATTTGCCAGCGAACTTTCCGGTTCGAGCCGCCGATTTGCCGCAGCCCAAATTAAGGGCCATAGGCAAAAGTATTAAGCCTAGCCAGCAAGAAATTAAAAACAACCCCCGCTCACGAAGTGCCGTGATGCGCGTGGCGGAAAGAACGGCAATAGCATGACACGCTTAAATTTTATTCTCTTTGTCGCTTTAATCTTGTCGTCCTTGGGCTTGGTGAAATCCCAGCATAAGGCGCGCAACCTTTACATAGAATTAGAGCAAAGCAAGAGCGTGAGTACTCAATTGGAGCAGGAGTATGGACAGTTGCAGTTGGAGCAAAGCACCTGGGCTATGCACAGTCGGATTGAAAAAATAGCCACCGAACAAATGCAAATGCAAGTGCCGAATGCGAAGCATATTCAGGTGGTGCCATCGGCCGAGCTCTATGCCCTCAAGCACTTGCTGAATAATAAGGTGGCGCAATAATGGTCATGCGCATGCCTATTAAAAGCTCGGTGCGCACACCGGTCATCTTAAAATTACCGGCATTGCGTAGGCGAATTTTATTGGGCTTGGTGCTGAGTGGCTTTGGTATCTTATTGGGTCGCGTTGTATACCTACAAGGGATACACGATGAATTTTATAAAGACAAAGGTAACGCGCGTTACAGCCGCAATTTAATTCTGACCTCGCAACGCGGCAAAATAACCGACAGAAACGGCCAGTTACTGGCTGTGAGTATGCCGGTTGAATCGGTTTGGGCCAGTCCTCCAGACGTGTTGTTGGATGCAGCAAAGACCAAGCAATTAGCAAATTTGTTAGGCATGCAGGAGGAGGTCATAAAAAGCAAGCTGGTCAATACTGAGCGTGGCTTTGTCTATTTGAAGCGCCGTATGTCCCCAGAAGACGCGGCTAAGGTCATGAAACTTGGCATACCGGGTATCGATTTACGTCGCGAATACAAGCGCTACTATCCGGCAGGTGAGGTAACGGCTCACATGGTCGGCTTTACCGGACCGGGCGATAAAGGTTCGGGCGATAAAGGCTTGGAAGGATTTGAATTGGCCTTGAATAGCGCCTTGTCGGGTAAAGACGGAAATCGCCGCGTCATCAAAGACCGGTCCGGCCATATAATAGACGATCTGCAAGCGGTAGTGGTGCCACAAGATGGCCATGACGTGGCTTTGGCTCTGGATTTACGCATTCAATATCTAGCGCACCGTGAATTGCAAAAAGCGGTAGAGGCACACAAGGCCTTAGCGGGGGCAATCGTGGTGTTGGATGCTAAATCCGGTGAAGTGTTGGCTATGGCCAATGTGCCGACCTACAACCCGAATAATCCGGTCAACATCAAAGGTAAAACCCGTAATCGCGCCATTATTGATAATTACGAGCCAGGCTCAACATTAAAACCCGTGACGGCGGCAGCGGCACTGGAGTCAGGCTTTTACCAAGCCGACACGAAAATCCAAACGTCACCAGGCACCTTAAAAATTGGCTCGGACACCATACACGACACTCACCTAATGGGCGAACTAACCGTCGCCGAGATGATACAAAAATCGTCCAACGTTGCGTCCGCTAAAATTGCCTTGACGCTTGATAAGCAGTTAATGTGGAATTTCTACAATCAGCTTGGCTTAGGGCATATCGAAGGGGTGGGTTTCCCTGGTGAGGCTGCCGGTAGATTGCGCCCTTTTAAAAATTGGCAGCCGATAGAGGTAGCCACTATGTCCTTTGGTAACGGCATCAGCGTCACATTGCTGCAGATGGCCAGGTTGTATACGGTTTTTGCTAACGAAGGCGAGTTGCGCCCTATCTCCCTGTTAAAAGTAAAAGAGGCGCCCGTAGGTCAGCAGGTTTTTTCAGCCGCTACCGCCAATCAGGTTAGAAGGATGTTGGAAATGGTAGTGCAACCAGGCGGTAACGCCTTGCAAGCGCAAGTGTTGGGTTACCGCGTGGCCGGCAAAACCGGCACCTCAAAAAAGTTGGGCAATAACGGTTACATTAACGAATACGTGGCTTCTTTTGTTGGTATGGCGCCTGCCTCGAATCCACGCTTTTTAGTTGCCGTAATGATAGATGGGCCTATTAGTGGTGGTTATTACGGCGGTGTCGTCGCCGCACCTGTTTTCAGTGCGGTTATGGGAGAAACCTTGCGTTTGTATGCCGTGCCGCCGGATGCACCAAATAACAATGTGGTGCTGCAAGGTAACGCGGATGACGCTCAGGAGGGCATATGATGATAGACGCCATGTCCTTTATGGGCATTACGGCGGACAGTCGTATGGTTAAACCTGGCTATTTGTTCCTGGCTTACCCCGGCGTGCAATCAGACGGCCGTGACTTCATAGCGCAAGCTATTGAGGCCGGTGCAATCGGCGTAATTTTCGATGATGCCGATTTCACCTGGCAAAAAAAATGGACTGTTTGGCATCGTGCCATGCGAAATCTTAAGCAAGCCGCAGGGGGAATAGCCTCGGAATTTTATCATCAGCCTAGCCGTAAGTTAAACGTCGTCGGCGTCACCGGTACCAACGGCAAAACATCGGTCAGCCATTGGCTGGCGCAAAGTTTGACCCACATGGGGCAAAAAACAGCCGTTTTAGGCACCGTGGGCAATGGTTTTTTAAACGCGACCCGTTCGGCAACAAACACCACGCCGGATGCCATTTTATTACAGGCCATGTTGGCCGAATATCTATCTTTAAATGCTCAGACCGTCGTCATGGAAGTGTCTTCGCATGGCTTGGATCAAGGGCGAGTAAATGGCGTTGAGTTTGATGTGGCGGTGCTGACGAATTTAAGCCGTGACCATTTGGATTACCACGGCAGCATGGAGGCCTACTCTCATGCCAAGCAAAAACTATTTAGCTGGCCTAGCTTAAAGTGCGCCGTGATCAATGCCGACGATGCTTTTGGGCAGCGCCTGTTGACCACCTTAAAAGCCCAATCCAAGCCCACCTTAAGTTACGGATTTTCAGATATGGCCGACCTGCATGCCAGCCATTTGCGCTTGAATGAGTCCGGGCTAAGCATGCAGGTAAGCTATAGGCAACGCAGTGTAGTGTTGCAAGCGCCAGTATTAGGCCGATTTAATGCTTATAACGTGCTGGCAGTATTAAGCGGTTTATTGGCATTGGGCAGCCCTTTGGAGTTAGCCATGCCGGCGCTGGCTCAATTGCAATCCGTAACGGGTCGTATGCAGCAATTTGGTGGTGAAAAATTACCCTTGGTGGTGGTGGATTATGCCCACACCCCAGATGCATTGGAAAAAGTATTGATCACCTTACGCGAGCAAGCAACAGGGCAATTAATTTGTCTGTTTGGTTGCGGGGGCGAACGGGATACCGGCAAACGGCCGATGATGGGAGCAATAGCCAGTCAATTGGCGGATTGGGTCGTGCTGACATCGGATAACCCGCGTGGCGAAGCCCCAGATGCCATTATTGCTGAGATCGAGCAAGGCATACATGGACGCTACCAAGTGGAGGCGGATCGGGCTATGGCAATAGGTCTGGCAATCCATTCGGCTATGCCTGGTGACATCGTCTTGTTGGCCGGCAAAGGGCATGAAAGTTATCAGGAAGTGGCCGGCGTGAAGCAGCCATTTGATGATGCATTAATGGCCAAGCGTGCCTTAGAAACTCACCCAAAATTATCAGCAAAGGAACTGACGCTATGATGAATTTGAGCGCAGCTAGCCTAGCCATGCATGGGTGCTTGATGGGTGGGGATGGCCAATTTGATTCCGTCGGTAGTGATAGCCGCGCCATAAGCGCTGGTCAACTCTTTGTAGCCTTAAAAGGCGAGCACTTTGATGGACACGATTATGCCAAGCAAGCCTTAGAGCTAGGTGCGGCGGCAGTGGTATTGGAAAAAAATAGCGCCAACCTAGCACCGGCCATCCTGGTTAAAGACAGTTATTTAGCCTTAGGTCAGTTGGCCGCCCATTGGCGAGCTAAATTTAGCTTACCGGTATTGGCCATTACCGGTAGCAATGGCAAAACTACAGTCAAAGAAATGGTCAGCGCCATTTTGGTTGCTAAAGCCGGCGGTATGGACGCCATACATGCCACCGTGGGCAATCTTAATAACCACATCGGCATGCCATTAACCTTACTTAATTTGCGCGCAAGCCACCAATACGCGGTACTGGAGATGGGCATGAACCATTTAGGTGAAATAGCCTACCTGTCTAACTTGGCGCAGCCAACATTGGCAATCATTAACAATGCTGGGACCGCGCACTTAGGTGAATTGGGCTCCCGCGATAATATCGCCCAAGCCAAAGGTGAAATCTTCCTTGGCTTAGCGGCTGACGGCATTGCGCTGATCAATGCCGACGATAATTACGCGTCTTACTGGCGTGGGCTAAATGTAGGTAAAAAAATCCTTACTTTTGCCATGGACCAAGCAGCCGATGTGCAGGCTAGCTATCAAGAACGGGCTGGTGATTGCATGGTGAACTTGCGCACCCCGGCCGGTGAAGTGGATTTTGTATTGCCACTTATGGGCAGCCATAACGTCCGTAATGCCCTAGCGGCGGCCGCCGCCGCCCATGCCATGGACATCTCGAATAAAGACATAGCCATTGGGCTGGCTGGCTTTTCAGCAGTCAAAGGGCGTTTGCAGCATAAGTTAGCCGTCAATAATGCTCGCTTAATTGACGATACCTATAACGCCAACCCCGATTCAACGAAGGCGGCCATAGACGTTTTGGCCAATCAAGCAGGCGAGAAAATATTGGTGCTTGGCGACATGGGTGAATTGGGTGCCGATGCCGCGCGCATGCATCGCGAGATCGGCGAGTACGCCAAAGTGAAAGGCTTGCAGCAATTGTATTGCCTAGGTGAACTGAGTCTTGAGATGGTGCAAGGTTTTGGTGACGGTGCCCGCCATTTTGAGGATGCCGCCGCATTAGCGCAGGCCATTAAGCCGCAGTTATCTGCGGCCATGACGGTATTAGTAAAAGGCTCACGTTTCATGAAGATGGAGCGGGTGGTCAATATGTTGGACCAAACAACCAATCAAACTAGCTTGCTGGAGAATCAATCATGTTATTAGAACTGACCCGTTGGTTAGCCCACGACATTCGTGGCTTCAATGTATTTAATTACATTACCTTGCGCGCCGTCTTAGCAACTTTAACGGCGTTGGCCATTTCTTTTATAGCTGGGCCCAGTGTGATTCGTAAGTTAACCGAATACAAAGTTGGCCAAGCAGTACGCGACGATGGCCCACAAAGCCATTTAATTAAAACGGGCACGCCTACTATGGGTGGGGCTTTGATTTTGGTCTCGATCGCCGTGTCGACGCTACTCTGGGCCGATCTAAGCAACCGATTTGTTTGGGTAGTGATGATCACAACCGTGGGTTTTGGTGCGGTGGGCTGGGTAGACGATTATCGTAAGGTCGTGCATAAAAATCCAAAAGGCTTGTCGGCCAAGGCCAAGTTCTTTTGGCAAAGCTTGATAGGCTTAGCCGTGGCGGTGTTCCTCTATCGCACCCACTTGACCGCAGTGGAAACAACGCTGATCGTGCCATTTTTTAAGCATTTAGTGCTGCCATTAAGCGCTTTTGGCTTCATCGTCCTGACCTATTTGGTGGTGGTGGGCAGCAGTAACGCGGTCAACTTAACCGATGGCCTAGATGGACTAGCCATCCTGCCGACCGTTATGGTAGCCGGTGCGCTGGGGCTGTTTGCTTATGTCGCTGGTCATTTGCATTTTTCCAGTTATTTGGGTGTGCCGCACGTTGTAGGGGCCAGTGAGTTAATGGTGTTTTGCGCGGCCATGGCCGGAGCTGGTCTCGGCTTTTTATGGTTTAACGCTTACCCAGCGGAAGTCTTCATGGGCGACGTTGGTGCCCTAGCATTAGGCGCGGCACTCGGCATAGTGGCGGTCATTGTTCGCCAAGAAATCATTTTATTCATCATGGGTGGCGTGTTTGTCGTGGAAACCATTTCGGTAGCCATACAAGTTCTGTATTTCAAGTACACCAAACATACCACCGGCACAGGGAAGCGCATCTTTTTAATGGCACCACTGCACCACCACTACGAAGAAAAAGGTTGGAAGGAAACGCAAGTAGTCGTACGTTTTTGGATCATCAGCATGATGTTGGTGTTAATTGGATTGGCTAGCTTGAAATTACGATAAAACCATGCAAATTTTAAAAGACAAAAAAATTCTGGTGCTAGGTCTGGGTGAAACCGGCTTATCCGCCTTGCGTTGGTTGAAAACGCAAGGGGCACATTTGTCTACTGCCGATACCCGCGAAACGCCACCTGGCATTGCCACATTGCAAAGTGAAATGCCTGAAGTGCAGGTGCATACCGGGCCATTTAGCTCTCAACTGTTTCAGCAAATTGATCTGGCCGTGATTAGCCCAGGCGTGGCCTTAAGTGAACCGGCTATCCAAGTGGCAATAAAAAACGGCCTCTGCGTAGTTGGTGATGTGGAGTTGTTTGCGCAATTTAGACCGACTGCGGCCAAGGTCATCGCCATTACCGGCTCGAACGGTAAAACCACGGTCACCAGTTTAGTCGGCCAAATTTGCCAAGCGGCGGGCTTAAAAACCATTGTTGCTGGCAACATTGGTTTGCCGGTATTAGACAGCTTGGCTATGGCCACGCCGGATGTCTATGTCTTGGAGCTGTCCAGCTTTCAATTGGAAACCACGTACAGTTTGCAAGCGGATGCAGCGACCATGCTTAATTTATCTGAAGACCATATGGACAGGTACGACAGCTTGCAAGATTACGCCATCGCTAAAGCCCATATTTTCTATCAAGCCCGCCTGCAAGTGCTTAATTTAGACGATGCTTGGAGCATGCTGTTGGCCAGGCCAAAACTGCCACAATTAAGCTTTGGCTTGTCCGATAAAGCCGATTTTGGATTATGCCTAATAGCCGGTGAAAGTTGGTTGTGCGAGGGCCAAAAACAGCTGATTAACCTAGAGGATTTAAAAATTGCCGGCTTGCACAATGCCGCCAATGCGCTCGCGGCCGCAGCTCTTTGTCGCGCCATAGGCATCGATTATGCACCCATCATCCAAACCTTATATAACTTCAAAGGCTTGCCACACCGGGTGGAATGGGTGGCCAATATCGACGAAGTCGATTACTACGATGATTCTAAAGGTACTAATGTTGGCGCAAGTTGTGCTGCTTTGGCCGGCATGTTTAAAGATGGCTTTCCACAAAAAGTAGTATTAATTGCAGGGGGTGATGGAAAGGGGCAAGACTTTTCACCGCTGGCCGAAGCCGTCGCCGCTAATGCACGCGCCGTGGTATTGATGGGTAGAGACGCGGCGCTTATAGAAACAGCCTTGATTAGCGCTGGTATTGCTTTATACCGTGCATTGGATTTGACCGAGGCGGTCAGCATCGCTAGAAAATTAGCCCATAGGGGCGATGCCGTTTTGTTGTCACCAGCTTGCGCAAGCTTCGATATGTTTAAAAATTACATGCACCGTGCCGAGGTATTCGTTTCTGCAGTCATGGCCATGAAGCCTAGCATGAAGGAAACAGCATGATCACCAACATGCTAGACCGCGAACGCATCAACGCGCCCAGTTATGACGAAGGCTTGTTATGGGCAGTATTGTGCTTGTTGGCCATCAGCCTAGTGATGGTCTACTCCGCGTCGATTGCGATTGCCGAAGCAGATAAAGGCCTGAATCATAACAGCAGTTACTATTTGGCGCACCAGGCTGCCTTTATGTTGGTGGGCATTGTCTCGGCCTTTATTGCGTTTAATGTGCCCATCGCTTGGTGGCAAAAAATGGCGCCGTATTTGTTTTTAATTGGTTTGGTTTTGCTGATGCTGGTGCTGATTCCTGGCATAGGCTTAAAAGCCGGCGGTAGTCGCCGTTGGTTGAAAATGTTTGTGGTGAATCCACAGCCCTCCGAATTCATGAAGCTATTTGCTGCGATTTACGTGGCCGATTACACCGTGCGCAAAGCGGCGGTGATGGACAGCTTTAGGCGCGGCTTTATGCCCATGGTTGGGGTGATGGTCTTGGTCGGATTTTTATTACTGCGTGAACCGGACTTTGGCGCTTTTGCAGTGATTGCCGCGATTTCTATTTCCATCTTATGGCTAGGAGGCATAAATGGCAAAATCTTTGCCGGATTGCTGACCTTGTTGCCTATCGCCATCGTAGGTTTAATTTGGAGCTCGCCCTACCGTATGCAGCGCGTCATTGGCTTTATGGACCCATGGGCTGACCCCTATGGCAAAGGCTACCAACTTTCGCATGCCTTGATTGCATTTGGCCGTGGTGAATGGTTCGGCGTGGGCTTGGGCGCCAGCGTAGAAAAATTGCTGTATTTGCCAGAAGCGCATACCGACTTTTTGCTGGCGGTGATCGCCGAAGAGCTGGGTTTTGTTGGTGTGCTGACGGTAATAGGCTTGTTCGCCTGGATAGTTATACGTTCCTTTGGCATAGCCAAAGAAGCCATTGCTAATGAGCGCTATTTTTCTGCATTATTGGCCCAGGGTTTAGGCGTGTGGATGGGCGTGCAAGGCATCATCAACATGGGCGTGAACATCGGCTTGTTACCCACCAAAGGTTTGACCTTACCCCTTATGTCGTTTGGCGGCACGGGTATTTTAGTCAATTGCGTGGCCATGGCCATCGTGTTGCGCGTAGATTTTGAAAACCGACGATTGCAAAAAGGCTTGCCGGCATGAGTAAAACCTTAATGATCATGGCAGGCGGCACAGGCGGGCATGTTTACCCGGCTATGGCGGTGGCAGATGCCTTATTGGAACACGGCTGGAAAATTGTTTGGTTGTGCACCGAGGGTGGCATGGAAAATCGTTTGATAGCCAATAAAACCTATGAAAAAGCCATGATCAGCATGCGCGGCGTGCGTGGCAAAGGCTACCTAGGCTGGTTGTTATTACCATTTAAATTACTTATAGCGTTTAGTCAGAGTGCGCAGGCCATGCGTCAGCATCAACCTGATGTGGTGTTGGGCATGGGCGGATTTGCTGCATTCCCTGGCGGTTTAATGGCTAAGCTATTAGGCAAGCCTTTGGTCGTTCATGAGCAAAATTCCGTGGCCGGGTTGACCAACAAGTTATTGGCACCGCTAGCGAATAAAGTGCTGGCGGCTTTTCCCGCCGCATTTGGACCTAAAGCGCTGTTGCTAGGTAACCCAGTGCGGGCAGACATATGCGCCATAGCGGAGCCAGCCAAACGGGCAAAAGGACGGCGCGGTCCATTGCGTCTGCTGGTAGTGGGTGGCAGCTTGGGCGCGCAGGCATTAAACGAAGTTTTGCCTTTGGCTTTGGCCCAATTGGATAAAAAATCCAGGCCTATCGTGGTGCACCAAGCCGGCGAAAAACACATAGCGAATTTAACGCAGCGTTACCAGCAACTGGCAGTGGAGGCCGAGTCTAAAGCCTTCATTGATGACATGGCCGCCATGTATGCTTGGGCGGATTTGCTGATTTGCCGTGCCGGCGCCTTAACTGTGGCCGAGTTATCCGCCGCCGGCGTAGCCAGTTTGTTGGTGCCTTTTCCTCACGCCGTGGACGACCATCAAACCGGCAATGCCCATTATTTATCTGACGCCGGCGCAGCACTAATGATATCGCAAGCCGAATTCACGGTAGCAAAAGTGGCGGCCTTGTTGCAATGCGTGACGCGCGAGCAGTGCTTGGACATGGCCATAAAAGCCAGAATTTTAGGCATGCCTGAGGCTACAACTAAAGTGGCGACAATTTGCATGGAGCTGGCAGCATGAAACATAAAGTCAAAAATATCCATTTTGTGGGCATTGCCGGCTCGGGCATGAGCGGGATTGCGGAAGTGTTGATTAATTTAGATTTCACTGTCAGCGGTTCTGATTTGGCCATCAATGCCACGACCAAGCGTTTGGCGGATTTCGGTGCCACCGTTTACCAAGGCCACGCAGCAGAAAATCTAGGGGCGGCCGACGTGGTGGTGGTGTCCAGCGCGGTAAACGAAGCCAATCCAGAGGTTAAGGCGGCCAGATTGAAAAACATACCGGTGGTGCCACGGGCGCTGATGTTGGCAGAGTTGATGCGTTTTAGACAAGGCATCGCGGTGGCCGGCACCCACGGCAAGACCACCACCACCAGTTTGATTGCCAGTATTTTAGCCGAAGCTGGTATGGATCCAACCTATGTGATAGGCGGCAAGTTAGAGGCCGCAAATGCCAATGCAAAATTGGGCACCGGTGAATACATCGTCGCCGAAGCGGATGAGTCGGACGCATCATTTTTACATTTGACACCTGTGATGGCGGTCGTGACCAATATCGACCAAGATCACATGGAAACCTATGAGCACAGCTTTGATAAGCTCAAGAGTGCTTTTGTAGAATTCCTACAACAATTGCCGTTTTGGGGCATGGCGGTGGTGTGCATAGACGACGCCAATATACGACAAATTTTACCTAGGGTGACCAAGCCTGTGATGTCCTACGGCTTTAGTGAGGCGGCAAAAGTTAGGGCCATTAACGTCAAGGCCGATGCCGGCAAAATGCACTTCACGGTACAACGCATTAATGGCGTGACCACAGAGATGGACGTCACACTCAACTTGCCGGGTAAGCATTATGTGCTGAACGCCTTGGCAGCTATTGCCATCGCCAGTGAATTGAATGTGCCGGATGAGGCCATTATAAAAGCCTTAAAAGACTTTAAAGGCGTGAGCCGCCGTTTTGAACGCTATGGCGAGGTGCCGCTAGCGGTGTCGGATAAACGCAAAGCGGGCAGTTTTACCCTAATTGACGATTACGGTCACCACCCAGTTGAAATGCAAGCGGTGATTGCCGCGGCCCGGGCTGCATTTCCAGGTCGACGCGTGGTGTTGGCGTTTCAGCCACATCGTTATACGCGCACGCGCGATTGCTTTGAAGATTTTGTACGGGTCTTATCCAGCGCCGACGCGATTTTGTTAACCGAGGTATATGCCGCTGGTGAAGCGCCGATAGTCGCGGCCGATACTCGCACCTTAATGCGTTCAGTGCGTTTGGCGGCAAAAGTGGAGCCAGTTTTTGTTGAATCGACCGATGCCTTGCCAAGCTCCATATTGGCCATTGCCCAAGACCATGACGTGATCATCGTTATGGGTGCCGGCTCCATTGGCCAAGTGGCAGCTAAGACCCGCACCCTAGCGATGGAGGGCGTTTAAGATATGCAATCGGCAAGCACTAATCAATTGGCCGGCAAGCTACTGCAAAATGAACCCATGTCCAAGCACACTAGCTGGCGTGTGGGCGGCCTTGCCGATCAATTGTACATACCGGTGGATTTGGCCGATTTACGTACATTTTTACAGCAAGTAGGCGATCAGCAGCCCATCCATTTTGTTGGCTTGGGTTCGAATTTGTTGGTGAGGGATGGAGGCTTACGCGCGACCGTGGTGTCCATACATAACGTGTTAACGGATATGCATGTGGAAGGCGATTTGATCTACGCTGAATCGGGTGTGACCTGTGGCAAATTAGCAAAATTTTGTGCCAAACAAAGTCGTCAAGGGGCAGAGTTTTTTGCCGGCATCCCCGGCACTTTAGGCGGAGCTTTGGCCATGAATGCTGGGTGCTATGGCTGGGAAACTTGGGATGCGGTTGACAGCGTCATTACCATTAATCGTTATGGCGACCTGCATAAACGCTCGGCCAAAGAATTTGTAGCCAGCTACCGGCACATCAGCATGCCGCTACAAGGTGAATGGTTTGTGGCGGCCTGGTTAAAATTTGAGTCCGGCGATGCGGAAGTGGCCGCGCAAAAAATTAAGGATTTATTGGCCAGTCGCTTGGCCTCGCAGCCGCTTAATTTACCCAGTGCCGGCTCTACTTTCAGAAACCCGGAGGGCGACTACGCGGCCCGTTTAATTGAGGCCTGTGGCTTGAAAGGCTATTTGATAGGTGGTGCACAAGTGTCGGAAAAGCACGCTAATTTTATAGTCAACATCGGTGGCGCAACGGCTTTGGATATAGAGCTGTTAATTAAGCACATGCACGATACGGTGTTGGAACAGTTTGGGGTGACCTTGCAACAAGAAGTGAAAGTAATTGGTGATTATGTTTAATGCATTGATAAAAAAAGCCACAGTGGCACAGGCAGGAGTGGGGCATGAGTAAATTCGGCAAAGTGGCGGTATTGCTTGGTGGCCTGTCCGCTGAACGTGAGGTGTCACTCAAAAGTGGTGCCGCTGTGTTAATCGCATTGCAAGCACAAGGCATAGACGCGCAGGGCTTTGACCCACGCGATCTGCCATTGAACGACTTGGAAAAATTCGATCGGGTATTCATTAATTTGCACGGTCGCTTTGGTGAGGACGGTTGCATACAAGGCGCCTTGGAGCTGTTGAACATTCCTTATACCGGCAGTGGCGTGATGGCCTCGGCCATAGGCATGGATAAATGGCGCAGCAAGTTATTATGGCGCGCCATGGGCATCGTGACCCCGGATTTTGAGTTGCTAAACGCGCACACGGATTTTGCCGCCATAGAAAAGAAATTGGGTTTGCCCTTATTTGTGAAGCCGGCCAATGAAGGCTCCAGCATAGGCATCAGCAAGGTTAAGCGCGCAGGCGATTTAGCGGCGGCCTATGCCTTGGCTGCTAAAGCCGATCCCTTGGTCTTGGCCGAGAAATTTGTCGGCGGCGGTGAATACACCGTGGGCATCTTGGCTAATGCCAAGAAAGGTTTGCTGACCCTTCCTATTGTTCGTATCGTGCCAAAAAACGAATTTTACGATTACGAGGCGAAGTACTTACGCAACGACACCGAGTATTTATGCCCATGTGGTTTATCGCCTGAAAAAGAAGCTTTGATTCAGCAAGAGGCGATCGCCGCGTTTCAAGCATTAGGCTGCAGTGGCTGGGGCCGAGTGGATTTCTTAATGGATGAAAATGGCCAGCACTATTTCCTGGAGGTGAATAGCAGCCCAGGCATGACAGATCACAGTTTGGTGCCCATGGCGGCTAAAGCGGCTGGCATCAGTTTTGAGCAATTGGTGATGCGCATATTGGAGTCGGCCGATGTGGGATAAACCTACATGGTTAAATTGGTTGGCCAATAGCTTATTGGCCATCAGTTTAGTGGCGATGCTTTACGTGACCATCCTTGCAGTGGTGCATTTGCCGATTTTTCACCTACGCGAAGTGGTGGTTGAGGGGCAGTTGAATCATGTTAATCGTGAGCAGGTGAAATTAATCGTGGCCAAGCATTTAAAAGGTAACTTTTTTACCTTGGATTTAATTAAGGCGCGCAATGCATTTAAAAAATTGCCTTGGGCGCGTAACGTCAGTTTGCGTCGTCGTTGGTCAAATAAATTAGAAGTGGTGATAGAAGAACATAAAGCCTTAGCCAGATGGGACAGCATTGCCTTGGTCAACACCCATGGCGAGTTATTTTATGCGGCCACTAATAATGAACTGCCGG
>CALQUO020000008.1 GCA_943333775.2 Methylotenera oryzisoli | reverse complement strand
TCCAATTCTGCTTTTAAGCGCTCAATTAGCGCCTCAATCGGCATAGAACCTAAGTCTTCGCCTTTTCTGGTACGCACGGCCACATGTCCTGTTTGCATCTCACGCTCACCTGCTACTAACAAGTAAGGCATTTTTTGCATACTATGTTCGCGTATTTTATAGGTTATCTTCTCATTTCTCAAGTCAAATTCGCAACGCAAGCCATTTTTCTTCAGCTTTTCAACCACTTGGCGCACGTAATCGGCTTGGTTTTCGGAAATATTTAACACCATCACCTGCACTGGCGCTAACCAAAGCGGCATGGCGCCAGCATAGTGCTCAATCAATATGCCTATAAAGCGCTCCATGGAGCCGACTATGGCTCGGTGCAACATGACCGGACGTTGACGGCTGTTGTCCTCCGCAACGTACTCGGCACCAAGGCGCTCGGGTAAGTTGGAATCCAACTGTATGGTGCCGCACTGCCACAACCTGCCCAATGAATCCTTGAGAGTAAACTCAATTTTAGGACCGTAAAATGCGCCCTCACCGGCCTGGTATTCAAAATCCAAGTTGTTTAATTTAAGTGCGTTAGCCAAAGCCGTTTCGGCCTTATCCCAATCCGCATCGCTGCCTATGCGTTTTTCCGGACGAGTTGAAAGTTTGACCAAGACATCGCTAAAGCCAAAGTCACCGTAGGCCTTGTAGAGCATCTTAATGAAATCGGCCACTTCGGCTTCAACTTGGTTTTCAGCGCAAAATATATGCGCATCGTCTTGGGTAAAGCCACGTACACGCATGAGGCCATGCAAAGATCCTGAAGGCTCATTACGATGGCACGAACCAAACTCAGCCAAGCGCAAGGGCAAATCACGGTAACTGTGCAAGCTGCTGTTGAAAATTTGCACGTGGCCAGGGCAGTTCATTGGCTTGACGGCGTAATCACGGCTTTCCGAGGCCGTTACAAACATGCCCTCGCGATAGTTTTGCCAATGGCCGGATTTCTCCCATAAGGTTTTATCCATGATGGTGGGCGTGCGCACTTCTTGGTAATTGTAGTCGCGAAACATTTTACGCATGTACTGTTCCACTTCCTGCCAAATGCTCCAACCACGTGGATGCCAAAACACCATGCCAGGCGCGTCATCTTGCATATGGAAATAATCCAGTTGCTTGCCCAATTTCCTGTGATCACGCTTTTCCGCTTCTTCCAACTGAAACAAATGCGCTTCCAGCTCTTCTTTATTACGCCATGCTGTACCGTAAACACGCTGCAGCATTTCATTATTGCTGTCACCACGCCAATACGCACCGGCCAACTTCATCAGCTTAAAGGCTTTTAACTTGCCTGTATTAGGCACATGCGGGCCACGACACAAATCGGTAAAACCACCTTCGGTATACAAGGACACGTCTTCGCCGGCCGGTATGCTGGCAATGATTTCGGCCTTGTACAGCTCGTTGATGGATTTGAAATAAGCAACCGCCTCATCACGCGGCAGAACTTGACGAACGACAGGCTCGTCTTTTTTTGCCAACTCCAGCATTTTCTTTTCTATGGCAATTAAGTCTTCGGGAGTAAAGGGCCGTTTGTATGAAAAGTCATAGAAAAAGCCGTGCTCAATAACCGGGCCTATGGTCACTTGGGCATCGGGAAATAACTCTTTAACCGCATAGGCTAATAGGTGAGCCGTGGAATGACGGATGATGTCTAAACCCTCGTCATTTTTATCGGTAATGATGGCTAGGTCTGCATCTTGAGTGATCAGATGGGAGGTGTCGACCAACACCCCATCCACCTTACCGGCCAATGCCGCTTTGGCTAAGCCGGCACCAATATTCATGGCCACCTCCGCTACAGTTACTGCAGCCGGGAAACTACGTTCAGAGCCATCTGGCAAACGAATTATAGGCATAACACCCTCATCTCAAATAGAAAAGCCGTTAATCAACGGCTTTTGCTGGCATATCTGGTAGGCAGTAGCAGACTCGAACTGCTGACCTCTTGGATGTCGACCAAGCGCTCTAACCAACTGAGCTAACCGCCTGTAATTTTTTTGTTTAATTTAGCATGCCTTGCAACAAACAAGCTTAATTTCAAATAGAGCGCGATTTTAGCTGATTGTGGGCTTGGGCGCAAACGACTAACGCTATAATGAGGCCATGTTAACCGCCTCTCCTACGCCTTACCCTTCCCACCCTTTAAGTCAAATGGCAGAAAACGGTTTTTGTGTATTGGATAACTTTATTAGTCCAGACACCATTTTATGCTTGGCCGCAGAAATCAGGGCCTTGAGTACGAACGATCAGATGCAGGCTGCCAGAACCGGTCGACTGGCAGCGACAGCAAACCTAAAATTACGCGGCGACAGCATACATTGGCTGGATGAAAACCATGCCAGCGAAGCGCAACTGACGTATTTTAAGGAAATGGAAGGCTTGCGCTGCCAGCTTAATCAGCAACTGTATTTAGGCTTGCACAGCCTAGAATGCCATTTGGCGCTCTACCCAATAGGCAGCGCCTACCCAAAACACCTAGATCGATTTCAACTGCACGATGATACACATCTTGCCCAACGGCAGATTAGCTGCATACTGTATCTAAACCAGGATTGGTTAGCCGAGGATGGCGGCTACTTAAGGCTGCATCTTAATGACGATGGGGAAACTAAGTTGAATATTGCCCACCTAGACATCGCCCCCATCGCTGGGCGCTTAATCGTCTTTTTATCCGATAGCTTTTATCACGAAGTGCTACCCACCCATAGACCCAGAATGAGCCTTACCGCCTGGTTTTTAAACAGGCAAACCCATTAGGGCGTTGTCAGGCTAGCCAATAAAGCTTGGTAGCCAACCTTGAAATTCGGGTACTTTAGTTGAAAGCCTGTCGCCCGCATTAAACCATTAGCCAAACGCTTACCCTTAGTGGCTTGCTGTTGCGCATAAGCCGGTTTGCCAATTTGCATCTGATCGGCTAACCAAGCCAACACCTCATGCAAGCTTGCTGGCGCATCATCACTGACGATGTAACTACTCTGAACGGCTTTGCCAGCGATAACATGCTCCATGAGGAAAACGATAAAGGCAGCGGCATCGTCGCGGTGTATGCGGTTGCTCCAACTGTTGATCGACGGCCAGGCTTGGCTTTTAGCCAAATTAATCATGCGCAAACGGCCCGGACCGTAGATACCCGACAAGCGCAAGGCCGTGGTTGGGCAAGCTAAGTTTTTTAATAGTTGCTCGGCTTCCAGCAGACGCTGACCCCCAAAATCCATGGGGCTAGGCGCTGAAGTATCGTCCAAGCACTCGCCTGCATCTTGACCATAGACGCGCGTGCTAGAAACAAAAAATACATGGCGCAAAGCGCTATTTTGCTGCTGAGTCGCCAGCACGTTGGCTAAACCGTTTACATATTGCGCCTGATAGGCAGTATCGGTTTGCGCATCCGCGGCCACGCAATAAAGAATCAATTCGGGTTTGAGCCCATGCAAACCCTGCAGACTGGCTGGGTCGGTGACATCGCCTTGCAAGATGCTGAGATTGGATGACTGGCCCTGTAATGACTGGGCTTGCGACTGCCGCCTCAAACCAAAGACCACATGCCTATCAGCTAAAAGCTCGGCAATGGCCAGGCCTAAATCACCGCAACCGACTATCAGTATCTTAGCCAAGGGCGCCTCTGTTTTAGCGGGCAGCCAACAAATGCGGGTGCTCGGCTAGATACTGCTCCGCCATAAACAAAGCCAGCATGGTTTTGCCATCGCTAATTTGACCGCTTTTAATTAAGCCTAGGCAATCGGCAAAACTCTGATCGAAAAGTTCCAGCGCCTCGTCTTCGTCACGCTTATGCTGGCCCGCTGTTAAACCTAAGGCCAAATACATATGAATGACTTCGTCTGAATAACCTATGCAAGGGTGTTGGCTGCCCAATGCCACCCATTCTTTTGCGCTGTAGCCGGTTTCCTCCAACAGCTCGCGCTGCGCCGTCTGCAAAGGCGATTCTGATGCATCGATTTTACCGGCCGGCAATTCTATGAAGACTTGATGCAAGGGGTAGCGGAATTGTTTTTCCAGCAAGACATGGCCGTTTGGTAATAGCGCCACCACTACCGACGCGCCTGGATGCACCACGTATTCACGCTGACTGGTGCGGCCGCTAGGCAATGCTACTTGGTCTACCTTTAGGGTTAGCATGCCACCGCTACGTATTGTTTCAGTAGCGATGCAGCTTTCCGTCAGGTCATTAAGCGTGGTGAGCATGGTTGACGGGCTAGCGTGTCGAATGGGGCGCTTAACTCAAGCTGCTGGTGATGGTGTAAATGCAGAGCTCCATAAGCTTTTCTGGCATCAACCCTATCACCAACAATGCCAAGGCATTGAACCCCAACACGATGCGGGCGTCCATGGGCGCGCTGATGGAATGCGTATCCAAGGGGTCATCAAAATACATCAGCTTGATGACGCGTAGGTAATAAAACGCCCCTATCACCGCCATTAACACGGCAAACACCACCAACCAAATGTAACCCGCTGCCAAGGCCGCTTGCAATACGCTAAATTTTGCGTAGAAGCCTAATGTAGGTGGCACACCAGCCATGCTGAACATTACGATTAACATTAAAAAAGCATGCCATGGGCTGCGTTGATTGAGGCCTTTAAGGTCGTCGAGTTTGTCCGCTTCAAAGCCTGGACGTGACAACAGTAAAATAATACCGAAACCGGCTAATGTCATTAATACATAGCTGACCACGTAAAACATAGCAAAAATAAAGCCGTTCATGGTCGCACTCATTAGGCCGTATAAGACAAAACCGATATGGGAAATAGTCGAGTAAGCCAACATGCGCTTTAGATTGGTTTGCGCAATGGCCGTGATGTTACCTATCAGTATGGACAGCACCGCCATGATCATCAGCATTTGCTGCCAATCGACCGCTAGCGTCGGTAAAGCCTGCACCAACATCCGAATAACGAAGGCAAAGGCGGCTAACTTAGGCACCGAACTAATTAACATGGTCACGGCGGTGGGCGAGCCTTCATAAACATCCGGCACCCACATTTGGAAAGGCACGGCGCCTAATTTAAAGGCCAGGCCAGCAACGATAAACACCAAACCCAATATCATGACGGCATGGATCTTAGCGCCCGACATTAAAGCCATATTGATTTCAGCCAAATTCAGGCTGCCGGTCATGCCATACACCATGCTCATGCCGTACAACAGCATGCCCGAGGCCAAGGCCCCCAACACAAAATACTTCATGGCGGCTTCAGTGGCCTTAGCGTTATCCCGGTCCATTGCCACCAAGGCATACAAACTAAGCGACAGCAGCTCCAAGCCCACGTACAGCGTTAGCATGCTTTGACCAGAAACCATGACCATCATGCCCAATAAGGAGAACAAGACCAAAGCGTAAAACTCGCCACGGAACATGCCGCGATGCTGCAGGTATTGCCTGCTGTAAACGAAGATAAACGAGGTGCCAAGGTACATCATGAGCTTAAGCACGTCCGCCATCGCATCGTCGATAAACGCCCCGCTGAATGCGGTGCTGACACTGGGTGCATGGCTAGAAAAGCTAAAGTAGGCGGCGGCCAATAAGGTCAACTGCGCCATGCTGTATATCACCATGCGTCTGGCTGGTGAGATGAACAAGTCAGTTAATAAAATTACCATGGCCATGCACAGCACAATCAGCTCAGGCAAGGCGGTAATGAGGTCGTAACGTATCGTTTCCATAACTTATAAACCTGCTGGCAGGCTGGCAGGCAGCTTGCTTTGTGCAAAATGAGTAAGAAGTTCATTCACCGTGGCATTGGTCATGTCGGTAACTGCTTGCGGGTATACCCCTAAGGCCAACACCAATAGCGCCAATACAGCCAGGATGAAAAATTCACGTTTATTCAAATCGCTTAAGGCCGCAACCTGATCGTTAGCCACCTCCCCATAAAATACCCGCTTCACCATCCACAGGGTATACGCCGCACCGAATATCAGGGTGAAAGCGGCCAAGAAGGCATACCAAAAATTAATTTGTATGGCGCCCAATATCACCATGAACTCACCAACAAAACCCGAGGTACCGGGCAGGCCGGTATTGGCCATGGCGAAGAACACGGCAAAGGCAGCAAACGCTGGCATGGTATTGGCCACGCCGCCGTATGCCTCGATTTGCCTGCTGTGCACGCGGTCGTAGAGCACACCCACGCACAAGAACATGGCCGCAGAAATAAAGCCGTGCGAAAGCATCTGCACGATAGCGCCTTCTAGGCCTATGTTGTTAAACAGGAAAAAGCCCAGCGTCACAAACCCCATGTGTGAGATGGACGAGTAAGCAATCAACTTTTTCATGTCTTTTTGTACCAAGGCCACCAAGGCGATGTAAACAATGGCAATTAAAGACAAGCTGATCATGTAGGGAGTTAAATGGTGAGCGGCATCCGGTGCGATCGGCATGGCAAAACGCAGAAAACTGTAACCACCCAGTTTCAGGGCAATCGCCGCCAACACCACTGAACCGCCTGTCGGCGCCTCCACGTGGGCATCCGGCAACCAGGTGTGCACTGGCCACATGGGAATTTTGACGGCAAAGGCCACAAAGAAAGCCAAAAACACTAAAATCTGCACTTGCAATGGCATGGGGAAACGGTAGAAATCGGCAATTTCAAAGCTACCGGTATTTAAGTACAAGTAGATGAAGGCGACCAACATCAAGAGTGACCCGAGCAAGGTATAGAGGAAGAATTTAACCGTGGCGTAAACACGGTTAGGGCCACCCCAAATGCCAATCACCAAGAACATGGGGATAAGCATCGCTTCCCAAAACACATAATAGAGTATGGCATCCAGCGCACTGAACACCCCTATCATCAGGCCGCTCATAATCAAGAAACAAGCCATGTATTGCGCCACGCGCTTTTGTATCACTTCCCAGGCGGCAATAATCACTATTAGCGTGGTGAAGCTGGTAAGCAAAATTAAGGGTACAGCTAAGCCGTCGGCACCTAAATGGTAGTTAATGTTAAAGGCCGGTATCCAGCTAAAGCCTTCTTGAAACTGCAAGCCGCCATCCGCAAAATTAAATTGGGTATAAAGCGGGATGGTGACTAAAAAGCTGAGCAAGCCACCAAGCAAGGCTAACCAACGGGTGGCGTTAGGTTTCTTTTCGTTAGCGCTAGCTAGCACCACAACCCCAGCCAAAACCGGCAACCAAATCGCAAAACTCAATAGATGATGGTAGAAATAATTTTGCATTGTTTAAACTTTAGTGAAGAAAGTAAGCATTAAAAACACGCCTATGATCATGGCGAATGCGTAGTGGTAAATCAGCCCTGTTTGCAACTTACGCACGACAGACGCCGCTTTGCCAATCAGATTGGCTGTGCCATTTACCAGGGCGCCATCGATGATGGTCACGTCGCCAATTTGCCATAGTTTATGACCTAGCAAACGCGAACCGGCGGCAAACACTTTGTCGTTAAACGCATCAAAACCGTACTTATTTTCCAATATGTTGTTAAGCCAGGCCAACTTGCTTTGTATGCTAGCCGGTATGTCTGGACGCTGCGTATAGAAGAACCAGGCCAGTAGGACGCCGGAGGCAGCCAAGGCAAACGGCACACTGAGCAAGCCGTGCATGGCCATGCCAGCAGCATTGTGCATGGTGCCATGCCAATGGTGAGTCATCTCTTGCATGGCCGGGTGCGCGGCATAGTCTACGTATATAACGCCATTGAAGAAGTCACCATACAGCATAGGCTCAATGGCCACATAACCAATCCAAACAGAGGGAATGGCCAAGAGGATTAAGGGCAACTTGATCACCCAACCCGGCTCATGCGGATCCTCTGTAGGGGCAAGACCATGATGGTGGTCATGGTCATCATGATGCGCGTCGTGCTCAGCATCGTGATGTGGAGTACGCCATTTTTCCGCACCATGGAATACCAGGAAGTACATACGGAAACTATAAAATGCCGTGACAAACACCCCAGCCAACACGGCAAAATAGGCAAAGCCACTGCCGGCGATGTTGGATGCGTGCACTGCTTCTATGATGCTGTCTTTAGAATAGAAACCGGCAAAAAACGGCGTACCAATTAAGGCCAATGAGCCGATTAAAGAGGTCAACCACGTCACCGGCATGTATTTTTTCAAGTTGCCCATATTGCGTATGTCTTGATCGTGGTGCATGCCCATGATGACGGCACCCGCACCTAAGAACAGCAAGGCTTTAAAGAAGGCATGCGTCATTAAGTGGAAGATGGCCACGGAATAAGCCGATGCTCCAAGCGCTACGGTCATGTAGCCCAACTGCGATAGCGTGGAATACGCCACCACCCGTTTAATGTCGTTTTGTATGATGCCTAAAAAGCCCATAAATAAGGCCGTGATGCTGCCGATAACAATAATGAATGACAGAGCCGTGGACGACAATTCAAATATTGGCGACATCCTGGCCACCATGAAAATACCCGCGGTAACCATGGTCGCCGCATGAATTAATGCCGAGATAGGCGTCGGGCCTTCCATGGAATCGGGTAGCCATACATGCAGCGGCACTTGCGCCGACTTACCCATGGCGCCGATAAACAGCAATATGCAGGTGACGGTCATCAAAGACCAAGCACTGCTGCCAATTAAATTGATTTGCACATCGGCCATTTGTGGCGCCAGCGAGAACACCGACGCGTAATCCAAACTGCCAAAATGAAATAAGACCAAGCCTATGCCTAATAGAAAACCGAAATCCCCTACCCGGTTAACCAGAAAGGCTTTTAGGTTGGCGTAGATGGCGGTTGGCCTTGTGTACCAGAAACCAATGAGCAAATAGGAAACCAAGCCCACCGCTTCCCAACCAAAGAAGAGCTGCATGAAGTTATTGCTCATGACCAGCATTAGCATGGCAAAGGTGAACAGCGAGATGTAGCTAAAAAAGCGTGCGTAACCTGGATCTTCAGCCATGTAGCCTACGGTGTAGATGTGCACCATAAGGGAAACAAAGGTCACCACCACCATCATCATGGCCGACAAATTATCGATCAAAAAGCCGATTTCAAAACTAAAGTTACCGGTTTTTAACCAGGAATACACCGTTTCGTTATACGGCGCACTGTGCATAGCATGGTTGAGCACGTAAACCGATAAGGCAAACGACAACGCCACACCCAGTATGGTTAATACATGCGCGGCCGCTCTAGGCAAGAATTTGCCAAACAGGCCCACCACGGCGGCAGCTAATAAAGGCAGTATCGGTATCGCTAAGTAAATCTGTTGCATGGTCATTCTGAACTTACCCTTTTAAGCGATTTAAATCGTCAACATTAATCGTGCGTAAGTTTCTAAACAGCACCACTAAGATAGCCAAGCCTATGGCCGATTCAGCAGCGGCTACGGTTAAAATAAAAAATACGAACACTTGCCCAGCGATGTCGTTCATGTAATGCGAAAAGGCAATAAAGTTGAGGTTAACCGCTAACAACATCAGCTCTATGGCCATCAATAAAATGATGACATTTTTACGATTTAAAAAGATACCAACCACGCTGATGGCAAAGAGCAAGGCACCAAGAATAAGGTAATGGGATAAACCGACCATTATTTTTTCTCCTCAGTGATGGTAGTGGGCTTGGCTTTAGGTTCTAGCACGGCGTCCATTTTTACGATACGCAGCCTATCGGCTTTTTTAATCGCCACTTGCTTATTGGCATAAGTAGGCTTGCTTTCTTTACGGCTTCTTAGCGTTAGCGCAATCGCTGCCACGATGGCCACCAACAGCACCACAGCGGCCAATTCAAAGGCCAATAAATAATCGGTGTACAGCACGCGACCCAAGGCTGCCGTGTTGCTGTAATCGGCTGGTTTAGCCGCAGGTGCCAGCACCTTTTTCGCGCCGAAATTATTCACCCCTACTATCATGACCATCTCAACTGCCATTAAGCCACCTACTGGCAAGGCCACCGGCAGCGCTTGCCAGAATCCCTCGCGCATGCGGTCTAAATTAATGTCCAACATCATCACCACGAATAAGAATAAGACCATGACGGCGCCAACGTAGACCAGCACCAAGGTGATCGCTAAGAACTCCGCTTCCAATAATAGCCAAATGCCAGCAGCGGTAAAGAAAGCCAGCACTAAAAAAAGCGCCGCGTAAACAGGATTGCGGGTAGTAATTACGCTTAGGGCGGCATACAGCAAAATAAGCGCTAAGGCGTAAAAAACTAGGTCTTGAAAATGTAACCCAAAAAATGTCATGGTTGGCCTAGGCTCTCTCTTATCTAAAGGCTTTATCTAAATCACGGTCTGCGGCTATTTGCTTCTCGTGTTTATCGCCCACGGCCAATAGCATTTCTTTGGTGTACAGCAAGTCGCCTCTTTGTTCGCCGTGGTAGTCAAACACCCGCGTTTCCACGATGGAATCCACCGGGCAAGATTCTTCACACATGCCGCAAAATATGCATTTGGTTAAATCGATGTCGTAACGCGTGGTGCGACGGGTATTGTCTTCACGCTGTTCCGATTCTATGGTGATCGCCATCGCCGGGCATACGGCTTCACATAACTTACAAGCGATGCAGCGCTCTTCACCATTGGCGTAACGCCTCAGTGCATGCAAACCACGAAAACGGTTGGATTGTGGCGTCACCTCTTCTGGGTATTGCACGGTAATTTTGGGTGCAAAGAAATAGCGACCGGTTAAGGCCATGCCCTTTAACAGCTCTATCAGCATTAAGCTAGACAGCGATTTTTGTATAGTTTTAATCATAATATTTAATGGAATAAGTAAGCCCATGGGGTTTGCATCATGCCACCTACCACGACTATCCAAACGATGGTAATGGGGATAAAGACCTTCCAACCCAAACGCATGATTTGGTCGTAGCGGTACCTAGGAAACGTGGCCCTAAACCATAAGAACAGGAACAGTAGGAACGCTACTTTAGCTAGTAGCCAGACAATGCTATCCGCAATAAACGGCACAGGCGACAACCAACCACCCAAGAACATTAAAGCAGCCAGCATGGAAACCAATATCATGTTGGCGTATTCGGCCAAGAAGAATACAGCAAAGGCCATGCCGGAATACTCAACGTGGAAGCCGGCGACAATTTCTGACTCGCCTTCGGCGACGTCAAATGGTGCACGATTGGTCTCGGCCACCGCACTGATAAAGTAAACAATGAACAAGGGGAACAAGGGCAAGAAGTACCAATGCCAAAAACCGCCGCTCTGACCCATGACTATCTTGCCTAAATTCAATGAGTTAGCACACATTAACACCCCAACCAAGGCAAAGCCCATGGCAATTTCATAGGACACAATCTGTGCTGCGGAGCGCAATGATCCTAAGAAAGCATACTTAGAATTGGAGGCCCAACCGGCAATAATGACGCCGTATACAGCCACCGAGGTCATGGCCAGTATGTACAACAAGCCGGCATCGACATCAGCCAACACCATAGTCATATCAAACGGCACCACCGCCCAAGCAGCAAACGCAGGGGCAATGGCCAACACCGGACCCAATAAAAATAAAGTTTTATTAGAAGCGGTGGGTATCACGATTTCTTTAAATAACAACTTGATGCCATCCGCCAAGGGTTGCAGCAAGCCAAAGTAACCGACACGATTAGGGCCTATGCGCACCTGCATGTAACCAATGACTTTACGTTCAGCCAAGGTTAAATAAGCCACTGCGCCCATTAAGGGCAGCACGATAGCGACAATTTTAATTAAGGTCCAAGCCGTTAGCTCAACGCCTGTCCAATAAACCCCGAATAATTGAGCGAGCCATTCCATTACGCGTGCGCTTCCTTTAGGCCAGCTTGATAGGCAGCCAATTGTTTTGTTGTGAGTTTCTCCACGGTGATGTCGCCCATTAAATCGCCCAAACCTATGGTGTCTTCATGGGCTGCGGCAACGCGTACGCAACCTTTAGCCACGTGATTATCCAATTTAACAGTCAACACCGCGCTGCCTTTGTCTTGTTTCACTAAAACTTGATCGCCTTCTTGCAAGCCCAAATCGGCTAGCTGAGCGGCACTCATGCGCGCCATAGGCTTGATATTGTATTTGGTTTTTTTCAAGGGCAGGGAGCGCCGCACGATGGGGTCGGATTCGTATTGCGGGACTTCACCTATACGTTGTAAACCGTCGTGTTTGATGTTGATTTGTATCTCCACCAAATCTTTAAGGTTGTTATTCAGGCTACGCCACACCACCGCCGACGGTTTTTCACCGGCAAATATAGCTTGTTTAACTTGCTCGCTGGTTTCATAGTCAAAGCCTGGCAGACCCAGCGTATTGGCTAATACACGCAACACTTTCCATGCCGGACGGCATTCGCCTAGTGGTTTAACCGCTGCGGCAAAACTCTGTACGCGCCCCTCCATGCTCATAAAGGTGCCTGAGGTTTCGCTAAAGGGGGCAATAGGCAACAAGATATCGGCATGCTCTAGGGCGCTGGATTTGTAAGCGGTCAAGGCGACCACGCATTCGGCTTTTTGCATGGCTGCTTTGGCCAATGCCGCGTGCTGGCAATCCAACTCTGGCTCTATGTTAACTATTAGGTAAGCTTTGCGTGGTACTTCCAACATGGCTCTGGCATGCATGCCGCTGCTACTAGGCATCACACCCATCATGTGCATACCGGTACTGTTTGATGCAGCCGGTAAGATGCCGCCTTTAGCGCCGGAAATACCGCCTATGGCTTCAGCCATGCTGTACATTTCAGTAAAGCGCGGATCGCTCAAAGCCATGTTGCCGATAAAGATACCGACTTTTGGTGCTATCAAATCGTAGTCCTTACCATGCCCTGCCATACTCTCGGCAATGGCTTGGGTATTCGGTCTGACTTTAATTTCTTCCAACAACTGGTTTAGCGATGGTGGTAAACACAAGGATAGACGTTGTAAACCGGACATGGCTTTTAGTACTTGGCCCAAGACATTCACCATGTCATTGGGGCGCACTATCACTTTGTGGGCGATGTCCATCAGTGGGTTATTATCTAGTGGACTTATGATAGAAAGTTCGGCGCCATTGGCCACGGCTTTACGGAAACGCTTAGCCAGTAACGGGTGCTCGTTTCTTAGATTAGAGCCTATCACCAAGATGCGATCCAAGTCTTCTATCTCATGAATATTGCAACCCATCCATGGTGTACCCATGCGTTTGCCGTCTAACCTAAAGTCGGTTTGGCGCAAACGGTAATCGACGTTACCGCAGTTGAGTGCCGTGGCCAGTTGTTTAGCCAAATAGCCTTCTTCCATGGTGCTGTTCGGGGAAACCAAGACACCTAGAGCATCCCCACCGTGCTCGCTGGTGACGTCTTTAATCTGTCCTGCCACAAATTCCAGCGCGGTTTTCCAATCCGTTTCTACCCAGTTACCGTTGTGCTTAATCATGGGCACTTTTAGGCGATCTGGGCTATTGAGGCCTTCGTAGGAAAAACGATCACGATCCGACAGCCAACATTCGTTGATGCTGTCTTTTTCACGTGGTAACACGCGCATGACTTTATTGTCTTTAACGTGCACTTCTATGTGTGAACCCAAACCATCGTGCGGTGCTATGCTTGGCCTGCGGGTTAATTCCCAACTGCGGGCAGAATACCTGTAAGGCTTGCTGGTCAATGCGCCGACTGGGCACAAATCAATGATGTTGCCGGACAATTCAGAATTCACGCTCTTGTCCACGTAAGCAGTGATTTCAGCGTGCTCACCACGCCCTACCATGCCCAACTCCATGATGCCGCCCACCTCTTGCAAGAAGCGCACGCAGCGTGTACATTGTATGCAACGCGTCATGTCGGTGCTGACTAATGGCCCGATGTTTTTATTGAACACCACGCGTTTTTCTTCTGTGTAGCGTGAACCACTGGTGCCATAAGCCACCGCCACGTCTTGCAGGTCGCATTCGCCGCCTTGATCGCAGATAGGGCAATCAAGCGGATGGTTAATCAGCAAGAACTCCATCACGCTTTTTTGTGCTTCTATGGCCGATTTGGAGCGCGTGAATATCTTCATGCCATCGGCTACTGGTGTGGCACAAGCCGGCAAAGGTTTGTTGAAATTTTCAACCTGGACCAAACACATGCGGCAATTGGCCGCCACGGATAATTTCGGGTGGTAGCAGAAACGCGGAATGGCGATGCCGACTTTGTCGGCCGCATCAATAATGGAACTGCCGTGCTCGACTTCTAATGCTTTGCCGTCAATTTCTATGTTTAACATTAACCTTGCTCCGCCTTGCTATCAACCATACTTTTACCGTGCTCGATGTAGTACTCAAATTCCGCTCTAAAATGCTTAATAAAGCTAATCACTGGCGTCGCGGCTGCTTCGCCCAATGCGCAGATAGTGCGACCAGAAATATTTTTACTGATGTCAGTCAGAAGATCCAAGTCTTCCATTTTGCCTTGACCTTTGACGATGCGATCTAACACGCGGTAGACCCAACCCGTGCCTTCACGGCACGGCGTACATTGACCGCAACTTTCTTCATAAAAGAAATAGGACAAACGGTGCAAGGCTTTCACCATGCAGGTGCTGTCGTCCATGACTATCATGGATCCCGCGCCCAAGCTTGATCTAGCCTTGCTTAAGCCATCGTAATCCATGGTGGTGGACTCCATCACGCTAGCCGGTATGACCGCCGTTGATGGGCCACCTGGAATCACCGCTTTTAGTTTGCGACCCTGCCAAACACCACCGGCCATGGCCAGCAGCTCGGCGAAAGGCGTGCCCATTTTAACTTCGTAATTGCCCGGTTTTTCCACGTGACCCGACACGGAAAACAATTTAGTACCACCTGAATTAGCCACACCCAAATCGGCAAACGCTTGCCCACCGTACTGCATGATCCATGGAATGGAGGCGTAACTTTCGGTATTGTTCACGTTGGTCGGTTTACCGAACACCCCATAACTGGCTGGAAACGGCGGTTTAAAGCGCGGCTGGCCTTTCTTACCTTCTATGGACTCTATCAGCGCGGTTTCTTCACCGCATATGTAGGCGCCGTAACCGTGCACGGCATACAGATCAAAACTAAAATTCGTGCCAAATAGATTTTCACCCAAGTAGCCGGCTTCTTTAGCCTCTTTTAGGGCAGCCTCAAAGGTTTCGTAATCCTGCCAGATTTCCCCGTGTATGTAGTTGTAGCCGACCCGAGCGCCTAGCGTATAAGCAGCAATGGCCATGCCTTCTATCAGTTGGTGGGGGTTATAACGAATGATGTCACGGTCTTTAAATGTACCGGGCTCACCTTCATCGGTATTGCATACCAAGTATTTAACGCCATCAAAATAGCGTGGCATGAAGCTCCACTTAAGACCGGTAGGGAACCCTGCTCCACCACGTCCACGCAGACCGGATATTTTTACCTCGGTGATGATGTCAGTGGCTTTGGTTTTTTCTGTGACTAGACGCTTTAAGGATTGGTAGCCGCCCAGCTTAAGGTAGGTGGCTAATGTGGCTGGCTCACTTTCGCTCAAGGTACGCAAACAGACTAAGGTTTGACCCTTAGGATCGGTCATCATAGGCGCTGGCGATTTTGCTGATTGCTTGGCCATTATTTCAACTCATCCAAAATAGCATCAACCTTAGCCGGCGTTAGAAATTCATGCATGGTGTGGTTGTTAATGATCATCAAGGGAGCGCCACCGCAAGCACCCATGCATTCGCCTTCTTTAAGGCAAAACTTACCGTCTGCGCTAACTTGATTAAACTCCACGCCTAGCTTGTGTTTTAGGTGATCAACAATTTCGTCGCTATTACGCAACATGCAGGAAATATTGGTGCAAATACTGATTTTGTATTTACCCACCGGCGCCAAATCGTACATATTGTAAAAACTGGCCACTTCCATGACGGCGATCTCGGGCATACCGATGTAGGCGGCCACCTCGCTCATGCTTTCTTGTGACAACCAACCGCGTTCGGTTTGCACGATACGCAAAGCACTCATCACAGCAGCTTGGCGCTGATCGGCTGGGTACTTAGTCAGCTCGTAATCAATTTTTTCTGTAATTTGTGGACTTAACATAGCTAACTCAATTTTTATCGATCAATTTCGCCAAACACGATGTCTTGCGTGCCTATGATGGCCACCAAGTCAGCAATCATGTGGCCACGCGTCATTTCATCTAAGGCTGCTAAATGGGCAAAGCCAGGTGCACGAATTTTTAGACGGT
Organism: Methylotenera oryzisoli; assembly: GCA_943333775.2. Lineage (GTDB taxonomy): Bacteria > Pseudomonadota > Gammaproteobacteria > Burkholderiales > Methylophilaceae > Methylotenera > Methylotenera profunda. Next base: position 7,421 of record CALQUO020000008.1, on the reverse strand, counting down.
AAGGTTTATTGGCGCCATCGGACACCATGTAAATACCGAACTCGCCTTTAGGGTGCTCCACCGCCGCATAAGCCTCACCCGCAGGCACATGAAAGCCTTCAGTAAACAATTTGAAATGGTGGATTAAATCTTCCATATTGCTTTTCATGCCAGCACGATCCGGCGGTGCGACTTTATTATCGGTAGTAATGACTGGGCCAGGATTGGCACGCAACCAATTCACGCATTGCTGAATGATGCGATTGGATTGCCTAAACTCTTCCATGCGCACCAAGTAACGATCGTAGCAATCGCCATTGACACCAACCGGCACATCAAAATCCATGTCGGCATACACTTCATAAGGCTGGGTTTTACGTAAATCCCAGGCTATGCCTGAACCACGCAACATGGGGCCGGTCATGCCTAGCGCTAAGGCGCGCTCTGGGGTGACGATGCCCACGTCCACGGTACGCTGCTTCCAAATTCGGTTATCGGTTAACAGGGTTTCGTATTCGTCCACGTATTTCGGAAAGCGCTGGGTAAAGTCTTCAATGAAATCCAGCAAGGAGCCTTGGCGATTTTCGTTTTGCTTAGCCACGGTTTTCGCGTTGCGCAATGGGGACACGTCATACTGCGGCATGCGATTGGGTAAATCTCGGTATACCCCACCCGGACGGTAATAGGCTGCGTGCATGCGTGCACCAGAAACCGCTTCGTAGCAATCAAATAAATCTTCACGCTCGCGGAAGGCATATAAAAACACCGTCATGGCACCCACATCCAACGCATGCGCACCTAACCACAGCAAGTGATTTAACACCCTAGTGATTTCATCAAACATAACGCGGATGTATTGCGCACGTGGCGGCACGTCTATGCTCATCATCTTCTCGATGGCCATTACATAAGCATGCTCATTAGACATCATGGACACGTAGTCCAATCTATCCATATAAGGGATGGACTGCAAATAAGTGCGGTTTTCCGCTAGCTTTTCCGTGCCACGGTGCAACAAGCCTATGTGCGGATCAGCCCGCTGTATGACTTCACCGTCCAACTCCAACACCAAGCGCAGTACGCCGTGCGCAGCCGGATGCTGCGGACCAAAGTTCATCGTGTAATTTCTAATTTCAGCCATAATCAACGCCTATTTAGCGTGCGCCCCCTCATTACGTATGACGCGCGGCACATTATTACGCTCATCTATGCTAACTGGCTGATAAATCACGCGCTGCTGCTCTGGGTCGTAGCGCATTTCAACTAAGCCTATCATGGGGAAATCTTTACGGAATGGATGGCCTACAAAGCCATAATCGGTTAACAAGCGGCGTAAATCCGGATGATTTTCAAACATAATGCCGTACATATCGAAGGCTTCGCGTTCGTACCAATTGGCTACCGGCCAAACGTCGACCAAGGTCGGTAAAATGGGGAAGGCTTCATCTGCAGCAAACACACGCAAACGCACACGTTGATTCATGCTAACCGAGAGAAAATGGCAGACCACCGCGTAACGTGGGCCTTCCTGTTCGACGTCCGAGTAAGTCTGGTAATCCACACCACACAAATCGATTAATTGTTCAAACCTAAAGCGTGGGTCATCGCGCAAGCATAAACACACGGCTAAATAATCTTCCGCACGGCACTGCAAATTCAGTTCGTTAAGCGCAATGCTCGCTTGAATAAGCTTAGCACCTAAAGCCGATTGCACATCTTGATGAAGTTGATCTAATTTGGCTGACATGGATTTTAGCGGGCGATAGTATTGGTGCGTTTAATTTTATTTTGCAATTGGATGATGCCGTACAACAAGGCCTCAGCAGTAGGTGGGCAGCCTGGCACATAGACATCGACCGGCACGATGCGGTCGCAACCACGCACCACGGAATAGGAATAATGGTAATAGCCGCCCCCGTTGGCACAAGAACCCATGGAGATAACCCAGCGCGGCTCGGCCATTTGATCGTAAACCTTACGCAAGGCCGGCGCCATTTTATTGACCAAGGTACCCGCCACTATCATCACATCGGACTGACGCGGACTGCCCCTGAAGACGATACCAAATCTATCTAAATCGTAACGCGAGGCGCCCGCATGCATCATCTCTACCGCACAACATGCCAAGCCAAATGTCATGGGCCACATTGAGCCAGTCCGTGTGTAATTAATCACGGTGTCCAGCGTGGTCGTGACAAAGCCTTTTTCCAACAACCCTTCTATACTCATAGCAGACTCAATCCCACTCTAAGGCACCTTTTTTCCATTCGTAAATAAAGCCTATAACCAACACACTTAAGAACACCAGCATGGCTATAAAGCCGAATAAACCTATTTCTTGCAGCACCACGGCCCAAGGGAAAAGAAAGGCTATTTCCAAATCGAATAAAATAAACAGAATGGCAACCAAGTAATAGCGTACGTCGAATTTCATACGCGCGTCTTCAAAGGCTTCAAAACCGCATTCATAGGGAGAATTTTTTGCCGTGTCGGGCTTGTGTGGGGAAACGATGAGACCTAAAACCAGAGGACCGATGCCGACGGCTAAGCCTACAAGGATAAACATCAATATCGGAAAGTAATTTTCTAACACTTACTAGCCCCAGACCCAATAACTGAAAAATCTTTTTTGAAAAAACCGAATTAGCGCTGACCACGTTAGCCAAGTGCGCACCTTGGCAATGCCGCGCAAGCCCGCATTATAACCCAATACCCACCAGGCTAGCTAGCTAGCCAAAACTAATTTTAAGCATGCATTATGACAAAATGGCGAACGCTAGTTGCATCGCTTAGGTTTTATAAAGTCGCGTTTCTAGCGCTCCAAAATTGCAACATAGCCATGGTGATAACCAAAATAACCGGGCCTAAAATCAATCCAGCCGCACCAAACACCATTAAACCACCAACCACAGACAAAAATGTCAGGACAGTATGCAATCGCAAACGGTCACCCACCAAGACGGGTCTGAGCAAGTTATCCACCGTGCCCACCACCAACATCCCCCATAAGCTTAAGGTTAAGGCATCATGCCAAGCCCCTTCCAACAACAAGAACAAGGCAGCCGGCGCCCAGATCACAAAAGCGCCCAACATAGGAATCACCGCCAACATGCCCATGATGAGGCCCCACAGCAATGGGGCAGGCAAGCCTAACCACCAAAACATTAAGCCGCCAAGTAACCCTTGCACCGAGGCCACGGCAAAGGTGCCATAGACGGTGGCGTGTATGGTGTCACCTATACGTTCAAGCAGGCCTTCCATTTGCGACTGCGACAAAGGTGAATGCCGAGCAATCGCATGCAAAAACATTCGACGGTCACGCAGGAAGAAAAACAACACGTAAAAAATCAAACATAAACCCAAAATCTGCACGGCCGATGCTTTGACGATATCCGCCGCACTGGTATTAACCCATTGCGTGAAGGCGGCAGAGGCACCAGGGAAATCAATACGCTGCTCAATTTTTTCAAATATTGGTGCCAACTGCGGTTGCGACTCTAATTTTTGCTGCCACTCGCCGGAACTAAGTTTAACTTCTATGGATTGCGCGCCCTTTACCGCTTGAATCAACAGTTGCTGGCCTACGAATACCGCCGGTATAACCACGATCAAACCTATGATTAAAACCGACACCAGGGCAGCCAAACCACTCGCTTTAAGCTTGCCTTCCAAATACCCTTGCAAGGGCGCAAACAGAACCGCCAAGGTTAAGGCCCAGACCAGGACGGCCAGAAAAGGCATAGCCATCTTGTAGCATAGGTACAAACCTAAAACCGTAAGCAGCATCATCACCAGGGTTTGCACGTGGCTTTTTGAACCCCAATCGAAGTCCTCTTGTTTGCGCTTATTTGGTAATTGCATGATTTAAAAACCGTGCTAAGCCGGCTCCATGTTGCCCATCAATAAGAACGATCGTAGCTAAGAGTGCGCGACCTGACATCAAATTCCATTTCAATACGGCACTTATTATTCTGCTGCTTTTTTTCTAAACTTGTTGAGTATTTGCCACAACAGCAGACCGCGCTGCAACCAAAGGCTCAAGGCATTTGGCTTTAACATTGAAAGTAAAGCACTGCCGCCACTGGCAACCAAAACGGGGTGATGCTTGATGTAACGCAGCATATTGATTGCGTAATCGATCATGCTGATGGGTTTATGCCAAGCATGCAATTGATCCGACACAGCCATACGCTGCTTTTGCGCTTCTTCAACTAAGTGCTGGCGTTTCTTGGCTAGTATAACTAGGGTGGTGTTCATTGCTTAGGTATTAAAAATAATCCAGTGGGATTAAGAACGGTCTAGGTGTTGCCGATCTTTTTCCAACTCCATTAAACTGGACCAGAATAACCTCGGTTTCGCTTTAGCTTTGTGTTTTGCTGCATACCAGCTTATCGCACCGGCCGCTAAAAAAAAGACCGCCAAACCAGCTATGGCCGATAAACGGTAATTTTCCCATAGCAGCACGATTAATAAAAAAGCCACTAACAACAAGCCTAGCATCATGAAAAATAGGGAAATAAGTGTCCATCGAATCAAAGACAACAGATGCTCTCGCTCTTCCTCTATGTCGGTGGACAATAGCGCTAAGCGGGTATGCGCAATATTGACTAAATCTGCTGCAAACTTCGCCAGCCTATCCAGCACACCACCTGCTTGATTGCTATCAGTCATGATGCGCCTAACGACGACTAATCAGCAAGCCAACGATTAGGCCAACGCTGGCAGCCAAGCCTATGGAACGCCATGGATTGTCTTGCACGTAATCGTCCGCTGCCGTTGCCGCTTCTTTGGCTTTATTTAACACCGACTCCGGCGCATCGGCCATATTAGCCTTAACTGCATCCAGCGATTGTTCAGCTTTAGCCCTTATGGCCGTCAGCTTCTCGCCCCCTGTTTGGGCGGTCTCATGCAGCAAGGCTTCAAAATCGGCCAGTACGGATTTAAAATCTTCCACCAATTGCTCTTCTTTGTATTCATTAGTGAACCGTTTCATATTGACTCCTAAGTGCGCTGTTCAAGTACATAAAATCACTATACACCGTCACCCTGCAAGCCACAATGCACAAGGGCTTTACTTAGTACGCCACACTTGACTTAAGCGTAATACCAAGTAACCAAACAATAGGTAGGTAGCCATCGCCATCGCCAAACCAAACGGCTCGGCCCAAACCAATGGGACAATCAAACCTGCCGACACAGTCGACAGCAGCATCTGCACAAAAGCTTGGCCAGAAGCGGCAGTGCCGCGTATTTTTGCATGCCTATCCAGCGCGGCCAACGACAGTATGGGCATTGCTAAAGCCATGCCTACATTAAATAAAGCAACCGGTAAAATATTGTATAGCGGGGAAACCGCTAGGTTTATGCACACCACTAGATTAAGCAGCACCATGGCCCCCATCCAGGCGTAAGCCACTTTTAGTACTTGTTGACTGGTGTAGACCCCCGCTGCACGTTTAGCCAAATACGAACCCAAAACCATCCCACAAACGGTAGGGATAAACATATAGCCAAATTGCTGATCACTTAAGCCTAAGTGTTTAACTAAAAAAACCGGACTGGCCAGCACGTAGATGAAGAAAGCTGCAAAATTGGCTGCGGATGCCAGCACCACCAAATTGAATTCCTTATCAGAGAATATAAGGCGATAGCTGCTTAAGACCTTTTTTGCAGACAAGGGCATGCGTTTTGCTTGAGGCATGGTTTCTGGCAAATAGCGCACGGCAGCCCATAAACTAATTGCAGCATAAAGGGCTAAAAAGACGAAGATGGCTTGCCAATGTATGCCCAATAACAGGCCGCCGATAATCGGCGCCACGGCAGGCGCAATGCCAAAGAGCATTTGCACGGTAGCCATGACGCGCTGTGCTTGCGGGCCTTCAAACAAATCCCGCACCATGGCACGTGCCACCACGTTGCCTGCCCCACCCGACAGGCCTTGCAAGGCGCGAAAAAACCACAAGGTTTCAATGTTGTTGGCAAAAGCACAGCCTATGGAGGCCAAGACAAACACGCCTAAGCCCCATTTGATGGTGGTGATACGCCCTATTGAATCGGAAATGGCGCCGTGCCATAAGGTCATTAAGGCATAGGGCAATAAATAAAAAGTCAGGCTTTGTTGTAACTGCAATGGGCTAGCCACCAGCGCCAATTCCAAGCCAGGAAATGCCGGCAAATAGGTGTCTATAGCAAACGGCGCTAAGGCGGCAAGGCCGGCTAAGACTAATGATAGAGTTAACGCTGAAGAAGCATGCATGAATAAGTCACCGATAAAAAACGCGCCGGTAAGCTTAACTTACCTAGCGCGCTCTATTTAACCACAGCCTAGCGTTCTTATGAAGAACTCATTAGGGCACAGCATGAAAGGCTTTCACCCTATCATCCAACTCCCCGGCTAGTATCTTTTTCGAATTTTTATCATTACGGAAAACGATGGGCTGAGCCACGGCTTGAGGATTGCGCGAATCAATGATGGCTTGATCGATCAAATGCCTGTGTGGTGATTTGCTGCATACTGGGTCGGCTGCTTCGGCATCGCCAGACAGAAGAAACGCTTGGCAACGGCAACCACCCAAGTCATTTTCTTTTTCCGAACAACTGCGACATGGCTCTTTCATCCAAGCATCGCCGCGGTATTTATTAAAGGCCGGCGAATCTTGCCAAGCATAAGCCAGACCATCGTCACGCACATTAGGAAAAGCCATATTTGGCAACACTCTGGCAGAATGGCATGGCAAAACATCGCCATTAGCCGTAACTATCATGAACACCTCACCCCATCCGTTCATGCATTTTTTTGGCCTATCCGAGAAGTAATCCGGCACCACAAAAAACACCTTCATTTTATTGTTCGGATTGGCCCTAAACTCGTTAGCAATCGCCTCAGCCTCATCCACTTGTTCCTTAGTGGGCATCAATTGACTGCGATTCACCAATGACCAACCGTAATATTGGGTATTAGCCAACTCGATGTAATCGGCACCCAGAGCTTCAGCCATATCCAGTATTTCGCGCAAATGCCCTATGTTATATCGGTGTATCACCACGTTAAGCACCATGGGGTAGCCGTGATTTTTGATCATGGCCGCGACTTTTTTCTTTAATTCAAAAGTTTTGGTGTTGGTAATAAAGTTATTGATTTCTTCAGTAATGTCGTGCATGGACAACTGTATGTGGTCCAAGCCTCCTTCCTTGAAAGCTTGTATGCGCTTTTCCGTAAGTCCCACACCGGAAGTAATGAGATTACTGTAATAGCCTAGCTTTTTCGCTTCCACCACGATGTCTTCTATGTCATCGCGTAGCAATGGCTCGCCACCAGAAATGCCCAACTGCAAGGCACCCAATTTACGGGCATCGCGCAAGGCTTGTATCCATTGCTCAGTGCTTAATTCGTTTTGCGTGTGTTTATCGTAATCGGTTGGGTTGTAGCAAAAAGCACAATG
>CALQUO020000007.1 GCA_943333775.2 Methylotenera oryzisoli | reverse complement strand
GCCATGATAACCGCACGACGGACTATGTCGTCGCGGGATAGGGCTAGGCCGCGCACCACCGGGAAGCGACCGTGGTTGAGGTGGTCGTAATACTCTTCTATGGTTTTTGCATTTTGGCTGTAGGTGCCACCTACGCGGCCTATGGCGGACACGCCCAAGCTGATTAAATCGCAATCGGGTTGGGTGCTGTAGCCTTGAAAGTTGCGGTGCAAACGGCCTTGGCGTTTAGCAATGGCCAAGTCGTCGTCAGGAAGGGCAAAGTGATCCATGCCCACATAAACATAACCGGCGTCGATAAACGCCTTTAAGGCGCTGCCTAACATGCTAATTTTGTCGGCTGCGGCCGGTAGCTCGTATTCGCTGATGCGGCGTAGCGGTTTAAAGCGCTCAGGCAAGTGGGCGTAGCCGTATAAAGCAATGCGGTTGGGGCGTAGCTCAACCACTTGCGCTAAAGTGCGTTTAAACGACTCCGGGGTTTGCATCGGCAAGCCGTAGATCAAATCAACGTTGACCGATTCAAATTGGTAGCGTCTCGCCGCTTCCACTAAAGAGAATACCTGCTCAGCCGGTTGGATGCGGTGCACGGCTTTTTGCACTTCTGGGTCAAAGTCTTGCACGCCAAAGCTTAAACGATTAAATCCTAAGCCAGCCAGATGCTTCAATCTTTGTTCATTGACCGTGCGTGGGTCTACTTCTATCGAATATTCACCGCTGGGCGAAAACACAAAATTGCGTTTTAGTATGCTCATCAGCTCGGCCAATTCTTCGTCCGAGAAAAAAGTGGGTGATCCGCCGCCCAAATGCAGTTGCGAGATGGTTTGGCCTGCGCCTAGGTGTTCGATGTGTAAATCAATTTCACGGTTTAAATAGCGCAAATACTCGGCGCTGCGTTCGTGGTGTTTGGTGACGATCTTGTTGCAGGCGCAAAAAAAACACAAGGATTCGCAAAATGGAATGTGCACGTAGATAGACAAGGGCTGCATGGCCGCAATGGCTCGGCGCTGCTCCAAAGCTAGCATGTAGGCGTCTTGTGTGAAAGCCTCAACAAATCGGTCCGCTGTGGGGTAAGAGGTGTACCTTGGGCCAGAGACGTCGTATTTTTTTAAGGTCTCAGTGCTTACCCCAGGCATGATGCTGTCTAAGTTTGGTGCAAGTGGCTCGCTGGCAGTATTCATGATTTGCTTATTTGGCTTTATCTCAAGTTGCCACTATGACAGTTTTATATATAAGCTGTTTTGATACATATCAAAAGATAATGTGGTAGTGTCTAGGTGTGCTTTATAGCATGCCTGTCGGCCAACTAGACCTAGCCAATAAGGCCTGAAAACGCTATGCTATAGGCCGTTAAGGTAATGAATCCAATATGACTATCGCAACAACACCAGAAACCATTAAAGTCGCTTGCTCCAGTTGCAATCTACGTGAACTTTGCATGCCAATTAGTTTTGGCACCGATGACATGAAGCGCTTGGATGAGGTGGTTGCAACCCGTCACCATGTGAAGCAAGGTGAATTGCTATTCCGAGACGGCGAACCGTTTAAGTCCTTGTTCGCTATACGCACCGGTTTTTTTAAAACCAGTGTATCGACGCCTGAAGGCCATGAGCAAGTCACTGGCTTTCAAATGGCCGGCGAAATCATAGGCTTGGATGGCATAGTGAACGATCAACACAGTTGCAATGCGATGGCATTAGAAGACGCCGAGGTCTGCGTCATGCCGTTTGCTAATGTGGAAGAGTTGTCGCGCGAGTTTCCGGTATTGCAGCGCCATGTGCATAAAATCATGAGCCGCGAGATCGTGCGGGAAAACAGCATGATGTTGCTTATCGGCAACATGCGCTCAGAAGAACGTTTGGCAGCATTTTTATTAAACCTAGTGCAGCGTTTGCATGCACGTGGGTTTTCTCAGTCGGAAATTGTCCTGAGGATGTCGCGTGAGGAAATCGGCAGTTACTTAGGCATGAAATTAGAGACGGTTAGTAGGGCGTTTTCCAAATTCAGTGACGAGGGCATCATAGAAGTGAAGCAGCGTTACGTTGGCATACTCAACGCGCCTGCTTTAAAGAAAATCGTCAATCCCACTGGCTGCGTTTAAGCCGGCCTTTTCATCAGCCCCGCATGTAAGCCATGTCCGACCAGCCCTATTTAACAGTAGAAGACCATAACCGCGATGTCAGCGGCATGCGTTATGTCTACCCGGTGGTCTCTAGGCGCGCTGGCGGCGTCTCCATAGGCATCAACCTCAACGTCAATAATGCCTGTAATTGGCGCTGCGTGTATTGCCAAGTGCCGGATTTAAAGCGCGGCAGTCCGACACCCATAGACATGACTTTGTTGGAGCAGGAGTTAAGGCGTTTCTTGGATTACGCTTTGCACGGTGACTTCATGACGCGTTATGTCGCAGAAGGCGATAGGCAGTTACAAGACATCGCTTTTTCGGGCAACGGCGAACCCACCAGTGCCAAAGAATTTCCTGACATATTAATCATGCTAGAAAAAATCTTGCTCGACTTTAATTTGTTGGGCAAAGCGCAAGCGCATCCAATTAAGGTCCGCTTAATCAGCAACGGCAGCTTAATGGATAAAGCTTCTGTATTGGCTAGCCTAAAACACTTGGCTAGGTTAAATGGAGAGGTTTGGTTTAAGTTGGATGGAGGCACCCAAGCCGGCATTGCGCGTATCAATGATGTCAACATTAAGCCGGAAGCGCATCTGCAGCGGCTTAGAAATTGCGTGGCAGTTTGCCCAACCTTTGTGCAAACTTGTCTTTTTGCCATGGATGGTGAACCGCCCAGTGAGGAAGATACCGAGGCCTACCTAGGGCTATTGGATAAGGTTAAATCGGATTTGCAAGGGGTGCATTTGTATGGCTACGCCAGGCCGTCTTACCAAGTAGAAGCGCCTCGCATCAGTCGATTGCCACATGAAAAGCTAGAAGCCATGGCCGAACGTATCCGTGCCTTAGGCTTAATCGTGCACGTCAGCGATTAACTTTTGCCTAGTGCTTTGTAGCAATTAAGGGGCTTTATCTAAGGTGGTGCTTGCACCGGTGGCAGCATGATTGCGACCTTGTATGGCGGGCGCCAAGCTGTCTTTTTGTGCTTTTAAAGTCTTGTTGATGTCTAAGCCGTGTTGGTAATAATCCTGATCGATGACCGGGTCTGGGCTACTGACAGCAATGTAAGCGGTGATGACGCCGGCTATAATGACCATTAAGGGGCCGGCAATTAAAAACCAAACGTAACCATAACGCCACCAAGCTTTAGTATCCAATTCTTGCATTGCTTTTCCTTTCAATTAGCTAGCCCATCACCAGTTCAAAACGAGTTAGGTGTTATCGAGGCACCAAGAAGACCGATTTCTCAGACACCACGTCTTTGGTTTCTATCGATTCAATTTCAAATTTAATTTTGTGTGAACCGCTGTCCAAGGACCCATCCGGTATTTTTAAATCAACGATTACCCAGCGTGATTCAGTGGGGTTGACTAAGATGGTTTTAATATCGTCTTCCCCATCATCGTTGTCGCTGGCCGCTTCGGTTTCGATTTCTATGTCATCAATACCCGTTACATTTAATTTGAAATGTTGTGGCGATTCCGTTCCGTTCATGATTTGTAAGCGGTATACATTTTCCAGTTTGCCGTCGTCACTCAAACGCGCCATCACGCCTCGGTCGCGCACCACGTCAACACGGAAGGGCGTTCTAAACCACAGGCTGACCACTAGGGCGGCAATTAACAGCAGCAATATACTCGCATAAATTAATACGCGTGGTCGTAGGATGCGGCGCAGCATTTGGCTGCGCGTCCAATTATTATCAATGGCGTTTTGTGTGGAGTATTTAACCAAACCGCGTTCGTAGCCCATTTTGTCCATGACGGTATCGCACACGTCGGCGCAGGCGCCGCAGCCTATGCATTCGTATTGCAGGCCTTTGCGTATGTCTATGCCAGTAGGGCAGACCTGCACGCATAAGTTGCAGTCTATGCACGAGCCTAGTTGTTGTGACCTGGCATCGGCCTTGCGTGAGCGGCCACCACGCGGTTCGCCGCGCGCTTCGTCGTAGGTAACGATTAAGGTGTCGTCATCGAACATGGCGCTTTGAAAGCGTGCGTATGGGCACATGTATTTACACACTTGCTCGCGCATAAAGCCGGCATTGCCGTAGGTGGCGAAGCCGTAGAAGCACACCCAGAAAGTTTCCCATGGGCTAAGGCTGTAACTCATTACGGCGGCCCATAATTCGCGTATTGGGGTGAAGTAGCCGACAAAGGTAAAGCCAGTCCATAAGGCGATGGCAATCCAAACAAAGTGCTTAGCACCTTTTCGGGCGAGTTTCTCAGGAGACATGGCGGCCGCATCAAGCTTCATGCGCGTGGCGCGATCGCCTTCAATTTTTCTTTCTATCCAAATAAAAATTTCTGTGTAGACCGTTTGCGGGCAGGTGTAACCACACCAAAGCCGCCCAGCTATGGCGGTAAACAGGAATAGCGATAGGGCCGAGATGATGAGGATGGCCGTTAGGTAGATTAGGTCTTGAGGGTACAAGACTAATTTAAATATGTAAAAACGTTTGGATTCTAGGTTAAATAATAGGGCTTGGCGTTGGCCCCATTCTAGCCATGGCACGCCATAAAAGAATAACTGGGTCAGCCAAATCATGGCCCAGCGCCATTTGGTAAAAAAGCCAGACACACTGCGTGGATAGACTTTATCTTGCGATTCGTAGAGTGAAATGATTACCTCGTTAGCAGGCTCCTTTTTTGAGGTGGCTTTGCTGGGTTTCTTTTCATCTGGCGTATTGGTCATGACTCGCTTTCTAAGATGTGTAGGGCTTGCGAATAAAAAAGTTGCATGCAGTATAAACCGCATGCAACCTTATGGACTACTAATCTTACTTATTAGATAAGCCGTAAACGTAGGCAGCTACCACGTGGATTTGTGCGTCCGTTAAACGACCGACCTGCGCGGGCATTTGATTGATTTTACCTTCGTTGATGCGTCTGATGATGGCGGCTTCACCAGCACCGTGTAACCAAATGTTGTCGCTTAGATTAGGGGCACCAATTGCTTGGTTGCCTTTACCGTCGGCTCCATGGCAAGCGGCACAAGCCGTGAATTTTCCTTTGCCCAAACCTGCTCGGCCGGAATCGTGCATGCTGCCGGATAAGCTTAATACGTAGTTAGCTACGTTTTTCACATCTTCTGCATTGCCCACTGCCGCCGCCATTGGCGGCATCATGCCGATACGACCACCGGTGATGGTTTCCTTGATTTTTTCTGGGCTGCCACCGTGGATCCAATCTTTATCAGACAAGTTAGGGAAGCCACGGCTGCCTTTTGCATCTGAACCGTGGCATTGTGAACAATTGTTCATGAACAAGCGCTCACCAATGGCTTTAGCATCCGCATTTTTGGCTAAGTCTTGAGTGGTCATGGCAGTGTATTTCGCATACAACGGCTCTAATGCTTTGTTGGCATCGGCCACTTCTTGATCGTATTGACCATTTTGTGACCAACCCAATTTACCAGCATAGCTACCTAAACCTGGGTAAGCGCTTAAGTAAAACAGGGCAAAAATAATGGTCAATATGAACATACCCACCCACCAACGTGGCAGCGGGTTGTTCATTTCACGCAAGTCTTCATCCCAAACGTGACCGTTGGTGCCGTCACTGGTGCTTTCCACTTTAATTTTACTGGTGCGCCATAACAATAAGGCGCAACCGAATATACCAAGCAAGGAGATGGCGGTAATGAATACTGGCCAAAAATTACTCGTAAAGTCACTCATTTTATTTTCCTTTGGTTATTACTGCCACTTGCGTGGCAGTTTTTATCTATAGTCTTTAAACTCTACTCGTCTTTAAACGGGAGATTGGCCGCATCTTTAAAATCTGATGTGTTTCTGCGTTGCCAAACCCAAACAATGATTCCTATGAATACGATGAAGCTAAGAACCGTGGTTAAGATGCGTAGCGAATTAATGTCCATTTGATTAAATCCTATCCAAGTTGCTTATTTAAGGTGTATGCCTAAAACCTGTAGGTAAGCGATTAAGGCATCCAATTCGGTTTTACCTTTGGTCGCTTCTACTGCACCGGCAATGTCGGCATCGGTGTAAGGCACGCCCACTGCACGCAATGCTTTCATGTGCGCTGGCATGGCTTCCGCATCGACTAAGTCTTTTTCTAACCAAGGGTATGCTGGCATGATGGATTCAGGCACCAAATCCCTAGGCTGAATCAAGTGGATGCGATGCCATTCGTCACTGTATTTTCCACCAACGCGGGCTAGGTCAGGACCAGTACGTTTACTGCCCCATTGGAATGGGTGGTCGTAAACCGATTCACCAGCCACGGAGTAGTGACCGTATCGCAAGGTTTCTGCGCGGAATGGACGTATCATTTGTGAGTGGCAGTTGTAACAGCCTTCTCGTGTGTAGATGTCACGTCCAGCCAATTGAACCGCTGTGTATGGCTGCAAGCCAGTGATTGGTTCGGTCGTGGATTTTTGGAAAAACAGGGGGACGATTTCCACTAATCCACCAAATGCGACCGTTATTAGAATCAGCACTATCATAAGAAAGTTACTGGTTTCTATCTTTTCGTGGCTAAAGCCTTTTTTTGTTTCATGATTCGACATAATGATTTCCTTAAGCGTGAGCAGCTGCAGCTGGGATCGCAGCGATCGCAGCTTTGCCGCTGGTTGCTGTTTTAATGACGTTCCACAACATGATGGACATGCCACTTAGATAAAGCAGGCCGCCTACCATACGAGTGATGTAGTAAGGTGTTTTAGCTTTCACACTCTCTACAAAGGTGTAGGTCAAGGTGCCGTCGGCATTAATAGCACGCCACATTAAGCCTTCCATCACGCCGGAAATCCATAGCGCGGCGATGTAAAGCACGATACCTATAGTGGCTAACCAGAAGTGCAGCTCAATTGCTTTGATGCTGTACATTTGTTTTTGACCAAATAAGCGTGGAATCATGTAGTAGATTGCACCCATGGACACCAAGCCCACCCAGCCTAAAGCGCCAGAGTGCACATGGCCGACGGTCCAGTCGGTGTAGTGTGATAAGGAATTCACGGTTTTAATCGCCATCATGGGGCCTTCAAACGTACTCATGCCGTAGAAAGAAAGTGAAACGATTAAGAAGCGCAGGATAGGGTCGGTGCGTAATTTATGCCATGCACCTGACATGGTCATGATGCCGTTGATCATGCCGCCCCAACTTGGCGCTAATAGTACAAGTGAGAACACCATGCCTAGAGATTGAGTCCAGTCAGGTAATGCAGTGTAGTGAAGGTGATGAGGACCTGCCCACATGTAAGTGAAAATCAATGCCCAGAAGTGCACGATAGACAAGCTGTAGGAGTAAACAGGGCGACCGGCTTGCTTAGGCACAAAGTAGTACATGATGCCCAAGAAACCTGCGGTTAAGAAGAAGCCCACTGCGTTATGACCGTACCACCATTGCACCATGGCGTCTTGAACGCCTGCGTAAGCGGAATAGGATTTCATGAAGCCGGCTGGAATGGCTGCACTGTTAACAATATGCAATAAAGCCACGGTAATGATGAACGCACCGAAGAACCAGTTTGCCACGTAGATGTGTTTAACCTTACGTGTGCCGACAGTGCCAAAGAACACAACCGCATAGCACACCCAAGTGACTGCAATCAGCAAGTCAATCGGCCATTCTAATTCCGCGTACTCTTTACCTTGAGTGAAGCCAAGTGGTAAGGAAATGGCGGCTGAAACAATGACCAGTTGCCAAGCCCAAAAGGTAAAGGTGGCCAATTTAGGCATAAACAATTTGGTTTGGCAGGTACGCTGCACTACAAAATAGGAAGTGGCAAATAATGTACAGCCACCAAATGCAAAGATCACCGCATTAGTATGCAGTGGTCTTAAACGACCAAAACTGGTCCAAGGTAAGCCGAGATTGAGTTCTGGCCAGACAAGTTGTGCGGCGATAATCACACCCATCAACATGCCCACCACACCCCAAACCACGGCCATGATAGAAAACTGCCGTATAACTCCGTCGCTATAAGTGTTCGAGCTTACATTTAGGTCTTGCATTTGGTTTCCCCCATGGTACTAATTGATAATTCTTTTGTGGTTTTTTTACACGTGACATTTTGTCGCACATCGTCTGCAGTCAAATTGATTTATATCAATAGATAAGCAAAATGTTGCTTATTCCAGCGTGGTGAGAACGGCGAGTCAATTTTGAAAGAGAAATTATAAGGCATTTCTATAAGTTTGATATATAACAGTATAGTTATACGGTGAAATTAATCTGTAATTTAGTCTTAGCCTGCAATCCATCAAGATAATCTAGTAAAATTCACCAAATGTGCCTTATTCAACGCTTATTAATAGGCTTACTGATGTGCTCCATGCTTATATTTTCGGCATGCAAGCCCACCACTTCATCATTTGCCCCGATAAACAAGGCCTCGTCCCGGCCAGAAATCGTCTTTGCCATCAGTCAAGCACCATTAAATCTAGATCCTCGGTATGCCAGCGATGCCGCATCCGAACGGCTTAATCGATTGCTTTATCAAAGTTTGGTGGATTTTGATATCCACACCAAACCGCAACCCAGTTTAGCCACTTGGCAACAATTAAGCCCGCTAAGTTACCGATTCACACTGAACGAAAAGCGCCGCCCTTTTTACTACCCACCAGGCGCAGGGCGAAAAGCAAAAGCTAGGAAATTAACGGCATACGACGTTAAAGCCACTTACGATTCCATTACTGCATTTACTGATTCACCGCACAGTGCAGAGTTCAGCAACCTAAAAAATATAGTTGTGTTCGATGAGCGTACTGTCCTTTTTCATTTAATCTTGCCAGATCGCCATTTTCCGGCTAAATTAGTGTTGGGTATCTTGCCTGCCGAATTGGTTAAAATTAAACACGATTTTGCCCACAATCCAATCGGCAGTGGCCCATTGGTGTTGCATGATAGCCATAACAAATTGCGTTTGCAGCGCCTTGATGACGGCCAGCGGATTAGCTTGATTGAAGTAAAAGACCCAACGGTGCGCATGCTAAAGTTGGTGCACGCAGAAGTGGATATGATCCAAGGCGATTTGCCGCCTGAGTCCTTAAGTTATTTGCAGTCTAAACCCACGTTAACCGTTAAAACGAGTGTAGGGGTAAATTTCTCTTACCTGGGTTTAAACATGCAAGACCCGCAATTAAAAAAACTCAAAGTTAGGCAAGCGCTGGCGCATGCCATAGATAGACAAGCGATTATTGACAAAGTCATGCTGAGGCACAGTCGTTTAGGCGGCGCCATACTGCCGCCCGAGCATTACGCGCAGCGACAAACCTTAGACGCTTATGCCTATGATCCGCCGCTGGCCAGGCGGTTGCTGCAAGAAGCCGGTGTCAGATTACCCCTAAAATTGGTTTATAAAACCTCCACCGATGCACAGCGCTTACGTTTGGCGACCATCATGCAAGCGCAAATGCGGGTTGCCGGCATAGACCTGGAAATACGCAGTTTGGATTGGGCGACTTTTTTTGCTGAAATTAAGCAAGGCAATTTCCAATTGTATGGCTTGACTTGGGTGGGGGTGAAAACGCCAGAAATATACGGTCAGGCCTTCGCCTCTGACAGTCTGCCACCCAAGGGATTTAATCGTGGTCGTTATCAAGATGCCGAATTGGACAAATTGCTAAGCACTGCCGATTGGCGAGCGGTGACTCAGCGCATACACCAACAATTGCCTTACATCCCACTGTGGTATGAAGGTCAGTTTGCCGCCATGCAAAAAGGCATACAAAATTATTCGCCTAAAGCCGACGGGAATTGGGACGATTTAGCTACAATAAGCGCTTATGCACATTGATATTTCATTGAAAGAACAGCGTTTAACGCTGTTCGACACCAGTCGTAAAGCGCTGCTAAGTTGTGCCATATCCAGTGCGGCCAACGGCCCAGGTTGCCAAAAAAACAGCGGCTGCACGCCCTTAGGCCAGCATACCATCCGCGCGAAGATAGGGGACGGAGCGCCAGTTAACAGCGTGTTCGTCGGACGCCGAGCTACCGGTGAGTTATGCACACCGGCTTTGATGGCGGCATTCCCTGAGCGCGATTGGATATTGACCAGAATACTGTGGTTATCCGGCACGGAGTTAGGCATAAATCGCTTGGGTGAGGTGGATACCATGCAGCGCTATATTTACATACACGGCACGCCGGACAGTGTCGAGATGGGCAAAATAGGCTCGCACGGTTGCATACGTATGCGCAATGCGGAGCTGATCAGGCTGTTTGATTTGGTGGCGGCGGGCACCACGGTGAACATACGCAATGATTAAACGCGTGCTCAGTTTTTGCACCGTTGTTTTTGGCGTGCTCAGTCTTACTTTTTTACTGATTCATTTAGTGCCAGGTGACCCGGTGGAGGTGATGTTGGGCGAATCGGCCAGCACGGCAGACCGTGAAGTATTGCGCGCCGAATTGGGCCTAAATCAATCCGTCGCTAGCCAATTTGGCTTGTATTTAAGCCGATTAGCGCATGCCGATTTTGGTGTGTCCATACACAGTAAAACCCCCATTATTGACTTAATTAAAAACCGCTACCCGGCCACACTCAAACTGGCTTTATTGGCTTTGTTAATAGGCGTGGGTGTGGGCGTGCCCTTGGGTATTTATGCCGCTCTCAAAGCCGGTCATTGGCAAGATCTTTTAGTGACTATTGTTTCCGTGCGTCTATCTGCCATGCCGGCTTTTTGGCTAGGGCCGATGTTGATGTTAATTTTTGCCGTATGGTTGGCTATCTTGCCCGTGAGTGGCATGGACAGCCCGTCCTCGATTATTTTGCCGGCGCTTACCTTGGGTTTTGGTTTGAGTGCCATATTAACCCGCATGACGCGTACCAGTTTGCTCGAGGTGTTAAACGAGGACTTTATCCGCACCGCACGTGCTAAGGGCCTAACTGAACGCCAGGTTATATTACGCCACGCATTGCGGGCTGCCTTATTGCCGATTATCACCATAGTGGGTTTGCAAATGGGTAGTTTGTTGGCGGGCACCGTTATCACTGAAACCATCTTCAGTTGGGATGGCATAGGCCGCTTGTTGGTGGAAAGCATAGAAAAGCGCGATTACCCGGTGACACAAGCCTGCGTTTTATTGGTGGCATTAAGCTATGTTGTGGTTAATGTGCTGACCGATTTACTCTATCGCTTGGCCGATCCGCGTATTAGGCTGGGGCATTGATGATAAAAATACTGGCATACGGCATTTTGCTGTTTTGGTTATTGGCTGTTGTGCTAGGTCGATTGTTTCAGCTCGATCCGAATCAAATTGATTTAAATGCCATCTTGAACACGCCGAGCGCAGTCTATTGGTTAGGTAATGACGACATGGGCCGCAGCATTCTAGCTAGGCTATTGCACGGGGCAGAAGTGTCGCTGTTGGTGGCCGTGTCTGTGACCGCGGTGACCATGACAGTGGGCGTGTTGATTGGCCTGTTAGCCGGGTTTTACGGCGGCCGAGTTGATCAAGTCTTAATGCAGGTCACCGATGTGTTTTTGGCTTTCCCTGGGATTTTATTAGCCATTGCTTTTGCGGCGGTATTGGGCCCGGGTTTGCTGAATTTAATGATCGCGCTTAGCCTGACCGGTTGGGTCAGTTACGCGCGTTTGACGCGTGGCCAAACGCTCAGTTTGCGCAATAGGCAGCATGTCTTGGCTGCGCTATCGCTAGGTGCTAGCGTCCCTAGGTTGATAGGCAAACACATCCTGCCCTTGTTAACATCGGTGTTAGTCGTGGAAGCGGCATACAGCTTGGCCAGCGTAATGATGGCCGAGGCCAGCTTGTCCTTTTTAGGGCTGGGCATACAAGCGCCAAACGCCTCATGGGGCGCCATGCTTCGAGACGGGGTGCGTTATATGCTGGTGGCCCCGCATTATGTTCTAATTGTCGGCTTGAGTTTAATGAGCTTGATCCTAGCCATTAATTTAGGCGGCGACAGCCTAAGGGATCACTTGGATGTGCGGCAAGAAGCCGATTAAGTTCATTAAGCTGCGTTTAGGCTATAAGCCTAAGTAAGATTATTTAAATTAAGAAGGTAGAGTGTATGTCATTAGGTCCCGTGATGTTGGATGTGGTTGGCACCGAGTTGACTGCAGACGACGTTCGTCGTTTGCAGCATCCCTTGGTTGGTGGGGTGATATTGTTTAAACGCAATTTCATTAACAACAGCCAGTTAAAGGCGCTCACCGCCAGCATTCATGAAGTGAGAACCCCACCCTTGTTGATCGCCGTGGATCATGAAGGCGGGCGCGTACAGCGCTTCCGAGAAGGGTTCACTAAAATTCCTGCCATGCGCGAGTTCGGTAAAATTTGGGATAGCCATCCGAAAAAAGCTAAGCAATTGGCCACTGAAGCCGGTTGGATCTTGGCCGCCGAATTGCGTGCGCACGGTATCGATTTTAGTTTTACACCGGTCTTGGACATGGATTACGGCGACAGTTTGGTGATAGGCGATCGCGCCTTTCACTTAAAACCACAAGCCATTAACGATTTGGCTTTTGCTTTAATGCAAGGTTTGAAAAAAGGTGGCATGGCCGCCGTGGGCAAGCATTTCCCTGGGCACGGCTTTGTCGTGGCAGATTCCCATGTGAGCATGCCGGTGGACGATAGGGAGTTTGATAAGATCGCTCAGCACGACATGCAACCGTTTAAGATGATGATAGACGATGGTATACAAGCCATCATGCCGGCCCACGTGATCTACCCGAAAGTGGACGACAGGCCAGCGGGCTTCTCGGCGCGCTGGTTACAAAAAATCCTACGCGAACGCTTGGGTTTCAATGGCGTGATTTTTAGCGACGATTTAAGCATGGAAGCGGCCACGGCAGGTGGCGATGTTACCACTCGCGCCTTGGCGGCCTTAAACGCCGGTTGCGACATGGTGTTGCTGTGCAATCAGCCGGCCATGCAAGACGAGTTGCTGGCTAATTTAACTTGGCCTATTTCTGCACAAAGCATCGCCCGCCTTGCGCGCATGCACGGGCAAAAGCATCCGCCTAGCTTGGATGCGCTGCATGAAAATGCCGAGTTTGTTCAAGCAGTGCATCAAGTCAGTCAGGTAGGATTACAAGAAGGCGAGTTATTTAACTAGCGGACAGCAAAAATAGTGCATTTGTCATCATTTTGCCCTTGAAACTTCTAGGCTTAGTCGCTATCTTATGCAGTGTAATATTTTAATTAAAGGAAACAAAACATGTCAGATCAAAATTCAGTGTTAGCTAGTTCGGTATCAGCACAACAAGTAAGCAATAAGGTCTTGCGTAATACCTATGCACTATTAGGCATAACCTTAATCCCTACGGTGATTGGCGCCTTAATCGGCATGAGCATGAATTTTTCATTTGCCGCCCAGCACCCATTCATTTTTGCGATTGGTGCCATGGCTGTTTTATACGGACTGTTTGCTGCCATCACGGCGAATCGTAATAGCAGCGTAGGCGTGGTTTTGCTGTTGGGACTAACCTTCCTATTAGGCTTGATGCTTGGCCCTATTTTGCAACACGCTTTGCACTTACGTAACGGCGGCCAAATTGTAGGCTTGGCTGCAGGTGGCACCGGCATCATCTTTTTAACCTTAGCCGGTATCGCTACCACCACTAAAAAAGACTTTAGCTTCATGGGTAAATTCTTAATGGTGGGCATTATCTTGCTGATCGTCGCCTCCTTGGCCAATATCTTTTTGCAAATCCCAGCCATGACCTTAGCCATGTCAGCGGTAGGCGTGATTTTGTTCTCGGGTTTTATTTTGTACGACGTGAGCCGCATTGTTAACGGCGGTGAAACCAACTACATCATGGCTACCTTAAGTTTGTACATGAGTATCTACAATCTATTCACTAGCCTATTGCAGTTATTGATGGGCTTGTTAGGTGGCAACAACGATTAATTTAACTGGGTGTTAAGCCCTTGTTAGATTCAAAAAAAGCCGACATTGTGTCGGCTTTTTTGCTTTTATAGGTTCTGATTTTTTGCGGCATTATTTTTTGCGGCGCGCCGAAAAAAAAGCCGACAAGTGGGCGCCGCATTCATCCGCCAAAACACCGCTGGTCACCTCAGTATGGTGATTGAGTTTGGCCTCCGCCATGAGGTTGAGCACACTGCCGCAACAGCCAGTTTTAGGATCCTTGGCGCCAAACACCAACCTGGCTATGCGTGCATGTTGAATGGCACCGCTGCACATGGCGCAGGGTTCTAAGGTGACGTACAAGGTGCAATCCACTAAACGGTAATTACCCAGATGCTGGGCGGCCTCACGCAAGGCTAATATCTCGGCATGGGCGCTGGGGTCGTGCTTGGCGATAGGGGCGTTGCTACCACGTCCAATGACTACACCGTCCTTCACCACGACGGCGCCGACAGGCACTTCACCCGCTTGAGCGGCTTGTTCGGCTAAAGCCATGGCTAAGCGCATGCAACGCTCGTCCGTGGTGTTTTGTTCATTTACGCTGTTTAAATTGGCTGGGTTCATGCTAGTCAAGGTTGCTTTAACGGTTTCTTATACGGCGAGATAAGGGTGGCGAAAATTTCTGCACGGATGGCTTTTGATTGATTGTGATTGTACTGCCTTTACGGTAAAATTTGGTCCCGTCTAGGTAGTTATAAACAGCCTTCTAAAAAGTCTTCTACAAAGTTAATTTAATGACTAAATATGTATTCGTAACTGGCGGTGTGGTTTCTTCTCTTGGTAAGGGCATAGCGGCGGCTAGTTTAGGCGCGATTCTTGAGTCACGCGGCATCAAAGTTACTATGCTCAAGCTGGATCCATATATCAATGTTGACCCGGGTACTATGTCGCCTTTTCAGCACGGTGAGGTGTTTGTTACCGACGACGGTGCGGAGACGGATCTAGACTTAGGCCATTACGAACGCTTTATTTCCCAACGCATGGGTAAGCGCAACAACTTTACCACCGGTCAAATTTACGAAAGCGTCATTAAAAAAGAGCGACGCGGCGAATACCTAGGTAAAACCGTGCAAGTCATTCCGCACATTACCGATGAAATTAAGGCTAGCGTTAAACGCGGCGCAGAAGGAGCAGACGTTGCCATTATTGAGGTGGGCGGCACGGTGGGTGACATTGAGTCCTTACCCTTTTTGGAAGCCATTAGGCAAATGGGTTTTGAAGAGGGTAAAAACAACGCCTGTTATATTCATTTAACCCTGTTGCCTTGGATACCAACGGCCGGTGAATTAAAAACCAAACCGACCCAGCACTCGGTGAAAGAGTTGCGCGAAATTGGTATTCAACCCGATATCCTGTTGTGCCGTGCTGACCGCAACATTCCCGAAGAAGAGCGCAAAAAAATTGCCTTGTTCACCAACGTGCCATCAGAAGCCGTAATCAGCGCGATCGACGCCGATTCCATCTACCAAATACCTGGTCTATTGCACGACCAAATGCTGGATGAAATCGTCTGCCATAAATTAGATATTTTGGCTAAAGCCGCGGATTTATCCAGCTGGGAAAAAATTGCTTATGCCTTAAAAAATCCTAAACACTTGGTCAACATTGCCTTTGTTGGTAAGTACATCGATTTGGCCGATTCTTACAAATCCTTGACCGAGGCTTTAATACATGCCGGCATACATACCGCATCGAAAGTCAAAATTCACTACATAGACTCCGAGGACATAGAAGCTAATGGCACGTCTGCCTTGGCTGATATGGATGCTATTTTAGTGCCAGGTGGCTTTGGTAAGCGCGGCACGGAAGGCAAAATTGCCGCTATTGCCTACGCCAGAAAAAATAAAGTGCCTTACCTAGGCATATGCTTGGGCATGCAATTGGCGGTTATCGAGTTTGCCCGCAATGCAGCCAAATTCAACCTAGCCAACAGTACGGAATTTGACCCAGAAAGCCCACACCAAGTGGTGGGTTTAATCACTGAATGGCAAACTGCCGATGGCAGCAAGGAAACCCGCTCGGAAGATTCCGATTTGGGAGGCACTATGCGCTTGGGCGCACAAGCTTGCCCCATCGTGCCCAATACCATGGCTGCGGGTATATACGGCAAGCAAGTCAACGAGCGTCATAGACACCGCTATGAGGTGAACAACCATTACGTGGAACAATTGAAAGCGGCCGGTTTGATTATTTCAGCCAGAACGCCAACGGAAGATTTGTGTGAAATTATTGAATTGCCTAAATCGTCGCACCCTTGGTTCATGGCCGTGCAATTCCACCCGGAATTTACCTCCAACCCGCGTACCGGCCACCCCTTGTTCACCGCTTTTGTTAGCGCGGCCTTGGCTAATAAAAAACATTGATGATGTCTGTACCAGCAGTCAGGTAAGTGTTGCGGGATAAAAAGGTCTTAAATGAAATTATGTAATTTTGAGGTGGGCCTAGACCAGCCCTTATTTTTAATAGCCGGACCCTGTGTCATCGAATCCAAACAAATGGCCATTGATAGCGCTGGCCAGCTAAAAGAAATGGCAACGGCCTTGTCCATGCCATTTATATACAAATCGTCTTTTGATAAAGCCAATCGGAGTGCTAACAACACGTTTAGGGGCTTAGGCTTAGACCAAGGCTTGAGGATTCTAGATGAAGTGCGTCGTCAAATTGGCGTGCCGGTGTTGACAGATGTGCATACTGAGCAGCAAGTAAATGAAGTGGCAACAGTAGTCGATGTGCTGCAAACGCCGGCTTTTTTATGTCGCCAAACCGATTTTATTATGGCTTGTGCAAAATCCGGTAAGCCGGTGAACATAAAAAAAGGCCAGTTTATGGCGCCGGCTGACATGCGTAACGTGGTGCAAAAAGCCCGAGAGGCTAATGGCAACCAGGACAGCATCATGGTGTGTGAGCGGGGTGTGTCGTTTGGCTACAACACCTTGGTGTCGGACATGCGTGGCTTGGCCATCATGCGCGAAAGCAATTGCCCGGTAGTGTTTGATGCGACCCATTCGGTGCAACAGCCGGGCGGTCAAGGCAACAAGAGCGGCGGGCAACGGGAGCACGTGCCAGTGTTAGCCAGAGCAGCGGTGGCCAGTGGCATAGCCGGCATTTTCATGGAGACCCATGCAGACCCTGATCGGGCTTTGTCCGATGGTCCCAATGCTTGGCCTTTGCATAGAATGCAGGAGCTGTTAGCTGTGTTAGTGGATTTAGATAAACTGGTGAAAAAAGCTGGCTTTATAGAAAGTACATTATAAGAACTAGCTAAAACGGTTTAAGTCAATAGATTCCTGACTAAATTATTAATTTGAGGAGTAAGTGATGAGTGCAATTGTTGATATTATCGCCCGCGAAATTTTAGACTCACGTGGCAACCCGACGGTGGAATGCGATGTCTTGCTAGAAAGCGGCGTGATAGGCCGTGCGGCCGTGCCTTCAGGCGCCTCTACCGGTGCCAAGGAGGCCATGGAGTTGCGTGATGGCGACAGCGCTCGTTATTTAGGTAAAGGCGTGTTGCAGGCAGTGGAAAACGTCAACACCGAAATCACCGAAGCCATCATAGGCTTGGATGCCGAAGAGCAAAGTTTTATTGATAAAACCTTGATTGAATTAGACGGCACGGAAAACAAAGACCGATTAGGCGCAAACTCCATTTTAGCCGTCTCCATGGCCTGTGCTCGTGCTGCGGCTGAAGAATCCGGTTTGCCTTTGTATCGCTATCTAGGCGGTTCAGGCACGATGCAATTGCCTACGCCTATGATGAACATCATCAACGGTGGTGCGCACGCCGATAACAGCGTGGATATGCAGGAATTTATGATTATTCCAGCTGGTTTGCCTAGCTTCCGTGAAGCCATGCGTTGTGGTGCTGAAGTGTTTCATCAACTGAAAAAAACACTGCATAAAAAAGGCTTGGCCACCACTGTGGGTGACGAAGGCGGTTTTGCGCCTAATTTGCCTTCCAATGAAGCGGCCATACAGTTAATTTTAGAAGCGATTTCTGCTGCCGGTTACGAGCCAGGTCGCGATGTATACTTGGGCTTAGATTGCGCCAGTACGGAATTTTATAAAGACGGTAAATACCACTTGGAATCGGAAGGTTTGGCCTTATCATCGGCTCAATTCACTGATTACCTAGCCACTTGGTGCGATAAATACCCAATTATCAGCATAGAAGACGGCATGGGCGAGTTTGATTGGGATGGCTGGGACATTCTAACCAAGCGCCTAGGCAAAAACACGCAATTGGTCGGCGACGATTTATTCGTGACCAATAGCAAAATTTTGCGTGAGGGCATACAGCGCGATGTGGCTAACTCAGTTTTGATCAAAGTTAATCAGATTGGCACCTTGACCGAAACCTTCCAAACCATAGAAATGGCTAAACGTGCCGGCTATACCGCGGTGGTTTCACACCGTTCTGGTGAGACCGAGGACACCACCATTGCCGACATTTCAGTGGCAACCAATGCCCTGCAAATCAAAACCGGTTCATTGTGCCGTTCTGAGCGTATTGCTAAGTACAACCAATTGTTGCGCATAGAAGAAGAGCTAGGTGACGCCTCTAGTTACGCCGGCATGGGTGCGTTTTACCAATTGTTTAAATAAGCCTTGTGAAAGCGCTCACCCTTATTTTTATTGCCCTTATTGTCTTGCTGCAGTACCCACTGTGGTTGGGCAAAGGCAGTTGGTTGAGCGTGTGGAAGTTAAGCCGTCAAATCAGTTTAACGCAAGAGACCAACCTTATGTTAAAGGCGAGAAATCAAGCCTTGGATGCAGAGGTGCTGGATTTGAAAAGTGGTCGCGCCGCCATTGAAGAGCGCGCTAGAAGTGAGCTGGGTATGGTCAAACAAGACGAGGTCTTTTACCAAGTCTTGGACGGCGCCAAGCCCGCCATCCTACCTAAAGTCCAGCCTTAATCAGCGCTCAAGGCGTAGGGCAAGTTGAGCAGTACAAGCTTGACGCCGTTAATGAAAAGATCGCCGGCATCCATGCTATCTAAGCGGATTTCAGCCAAGACGTCATAGCCACCATTGGGTGCGAGCGCCGCTCTGACTACCTTGCCTACCACTTCCTGTTTGTCCGTGACGAGGTCCATCCCTGCTTGTGCAGGCTCCGGGGTCGCTAAGTGGAGTAAATGCGTCCTGCGTTTGACTTTACCTAAGTAGTGGGTTCTGGCGACAATTTCTTGCCCGGTGTAACAGCCTTTCTTGAAGTTAATGCCGTTAAGGCAATCCAAGTTAACCATTTGCGGCACAAACTCTTCTTGGGTGGTCAGTTGTATGTCCGGAATGCCGGCTTGTATTTCCAACCATTCCCAAGCGGCTTTGCCTACCGGTTGGCAGATTTTTTTCAGCTCCGACCAAATGCGTTTGGCGGTGTCCGTGTTGCAGACAATTTCAAAGCGTGGCAATGGCCCGCTCAACCGAATTAAAGTGCCGTATTCGTTGTGACTAAGAGCTAGGGCTTGGGCAGGGATGGCGCTGAAAAAAGCCGATAAGGCTTGCTCGGCATTCGCTCCGCTGATGCCTAACTTCACTGTGTCGTCGCTGACGTTGTTTAACGTGACCTTAGAGCGCATGATGAACATTTTGAGACGTTTGGCTATGGCCTCAGCCAGTTCGCCATTGAACTGCAAGTGGATGGCTTCTGCCTGACGGTAAGCCAAAAATAAGGCCAATAAGCGCCCTTTGGGACTGCAGTAGCCGCTGTAATGCGCTTTGTCTGTGCCTAGTAAATTAACGTCGTTAGTCACTTGGCCTTGCAAAAAAGTCAGCGCATCATCCCCGCTTAAAGACAGCGTAGCCAAGTGCGACAAGTCACAAAAGATGCCAGCTTGTGCCGCGCACAATAGCTCATTTTGTATGTTGCCAAATGAGACTATAGTTTCCTTATTAAAAACCGCGCCTTGTGTGTATTGAAATTCTTTCCAATCGTTGTTTGCCATGGGTAACTCGTAGTGGGTAATTATGGGTCTAAAGGCATTATATATTGAAGCGCCCTATGCGGCATTAATTTAGCCGCCATGCGCTCTGCTGAGGAAATATGCACCACATAGAATTAGGCATTAGGCCATCCATTGTTTTGTGTTTGGTATTGGGCGCTATGAGTTTGTTGGGCGTATCATGCATAGCACAGTGGCCCCCCTATTATCAGTGGTGCATTATTGCTTGTATGAGGCAGCGTGGTATTGCCCCATGCGCTAAGTGCTTATTCTTGCCGATGCGGTGGACGCTGATGAGTAGCGACGTTGACGAGTACATCTAAGGTGGAACAAGTTGGCGATTTAATTGATTTGATTGTCGTGGGCAATGCTGGCTTCGTTTGCACTGACTCTTTTTTTGAACAATTCTTTTTTGTAAAATTGTAAACTGGATCGTATTTGTGCCAAGGGGTGTTTGCCTAGGTAGGCAAGCAGCAACAAGATAGCAGCAAGGCCAGCTAATACGCTACTCAAATTATATGGCGCAATGTCACGCCTAGCCGGTTTTTGCTTTTTCATAGCGTCCAAAACATTATGTACGTTATCGCCATTCACGTAGTCACCGCCAATTTCTTTGGCAATGTTTTTCAAGTACTCGCTGTCCAGTTTTGAAATAAACCTGTCGTTGGTCCCCGCCACGCTGTCATCTCTCGTGCCTATGTTGGATTCGGAAATTTGCGCGATACCCGGTTGCAGGGCAAAGCTTTCGTTAGACCAATAGCCTATGAGTTGATTTTTTTCAGTCAACTTGGGGATGGCCGTGCCTTTTTCTGATCCTACGCCGACCAATAACCAGTCATCCGCACCTTGGAAACTAGTTAAATCTCTAGTGTTGAATGCATGCAGTTTGGGGGCTTCTTCGCCGTCCGTTAACAAGACCACTTGCGCTGGTTCAGGAAAACCGCGAACGGCTCTAGCGATGCTGTATAAGCTTTCGCGGACGCGACTGTTGCCGGCCCAAGCATTGCGCCAGTCTAGGTGATCTATGGTATCTTGTATGGCGGCAAAATTTTCACACACCTCAATAGGGGTATAGAGGGCTGCGACGCTTGTGCCGGCAAATAGGCCTATGCTCACTTTGGTGTCGCAAGGCAGCGATGCCACGGTTTCATGCATCAATTGCTGGGTGTAGGCGATACGCGACAACGGCTTTCCATTGATGCGCATGTCCACAGCGTTCATGCTTTGTGAAATATCGGCGACTAGGAAGTAGCTATAGATATTGTGCTTAAGCGGCATGGTAGGCTCAAGCATGGCCAATAACAGCAGCAGCATGGCGCTGCTGAGTAGGGCCGTGTCGCGATTGGACTTAAAGTAAGCGATGATTTTTTTCACGGCAAGCCATTCGGTATGTTGCCCATGATGAGGCCGGGCGAGTCGGATTCTCCCACGCCAGGGGTGGGGTTTTCTGGTAACAAGGTGATGACACGGTCTAGATTGCGACGTGTGCCCCAATTGTTGTTATCTTGTTTGAGCGCTTGTTTATAGGAACTGTGCGCCTGCATCAGCAAGTACTCAACTTCATCGCGTACTTTAGGATCGTTGCCACCACTTACTTGCAAGGCTTTTAAAAAGAACATATTGCCTATATTGTGCTGCACTGCGGCCCTTTGCGCGGGCGTACCTTTTTGCGTCAGTTGCGAATAGAGTAAGGTGGATTCTTTAAAGCGCTCATTCTTAGCTAACCAATAAGCGGTGGCGTACTTGGCTTCAAAACTTTGCTTGTCGGTTTGCGGATTTTTACCTGTGCTCACCGCGCGATTAAAGGCGTAGATTTGCCTGATGCGGTTGACCTCATAGGCAATCGCAAGGCTAGCCAAGGTGGCCATAAGGACTAATAGTAGCGAAAGTTTTTTGACGCTGATAGATGGGAATTTAAGGCTCATGGTTTTGTGTTCCAGGTTCTAAGCTCGAAGTATTTAACGCTAAGCAAAAGGCCTATCATGAGAGCCGCAATGAAATAACAGAGTTGCGTGTAATCATGACCAGGAATTCTTTGCATGTATTTGATGGGTTTCTTTTCTTTTTGATTGATGTCGGCTATGGCCGCCGCTAAGGATTTTGGGTCTTCCGCTTGGTAAGCGTGAAAAGGCGTACGTAGCAAGTTGAAGTAGTTATAAAGCTCCACTTCCGATGGCAGCATTTCCTCATAATGGTCTTGGTATTTTGGATCAAAAATATCGATACCAGCCGGTTGACGCAATACCACCCAATATAAAGACAGGTTGTAACGCTCTAACCAGTCGCGTAATTTTTGTTGCACTTCTGCCCCGACTCGCCCTGCGCCGTCTGATATTAAGATTATGGCCCTAGAGCCGGAGTCGGGCACGCGTTCAAATAAGCTGACGGCACTGCTTAAGCCACCGCCAATATTGGTTTGAAATAATGAGTTGCCGGCCGTAGCGCTAATGGCAGCCAGAATCG
Source organism: Methylotenera oryzisoli (assembly GCA_943333775.2). GTDB lineage: Bacteria > Pseudomonadota > Gammaproteobacteria > Burkholderiales > Methylophilaceae > Methylotenera > Methylotenera profunda. Next base: position 1,549 of record CALQUO020000007.1, on the reverse strand, counting down.
CCTCGCGGCTGTCGGTTAAAGGCAGCACGTACATGGCCGAGTTGCTAAAAGTCACCACGCCTATCATGTCGTTTTTACGCTGGCTGACGAAATCGCTCATTATTCTGGCTGCGGCCACTGATTTTGTTTCGCCGACACGGCCCTCTGCGGTTCCGCCAGAAAAAGGGTCGTCCATACTAGCGCTGCGGTCTATCACCAAGCCTATTTGGGCGCCCACGCCTATGCGTTGGATTTTTTGTTCCAAACTGTGCGGCCCCGCTAAGCCTAAAATGATGCAAAACAGGCTGATGGCAGCCAGAATTTTCAGCAGCAAGCCTATTAAGTTAGACAGGGGGTCGCTAGGCAACATGGCTACCCATGAATAGCCTCGGCTATTTGCTCTGTCTAGCAGGATAGGCAGGGCGACCAAAGGCAGCAGCCATAACAGCAATGGGTGAGCAAAGCCCATTACTGGCTCGCTTTGCTTTTAACGTTAGGCAACAATCCGCGCTCGCAATCGCGCAATTGGCGGCAGAACTGTTGCAGCCATAGCTTAGGGCTGATTCCTAAGTGGGTGTGGGCCACGGGCGCAAAAAATACCATGCTGGACAGACTGAAAAAGCGCTCTAATTCTTGTTTTAATGGGGCGTAAGCCGGTTTATTTTTTAAAAACTGGTCTACGTTGTTATTAAATAAAACGCTCCCAGCGGTTTTATTCAAGGCGGCATGTAAACGCGTGGCGGCTTCTTGAATGCCGGCTTCGTTATCCGGCATTTTGCGTATATCACGGTAGGCTTTGGCGAACGGGGCACCCATTCTAGGTAGCCAGGCGTGCACCCCAAGGATGTACAAGAGACCAAGTAAGGATAGGCTTAGCGCTGCTATGGCAAGGCCTAGCTGCACTAAGTCTGCTTGATCATCCAGAAACAAGGGGGGCACAAAGGGGCTCATTTCTTCTTTTAATTTAACCGCGCCGAATACCGACAGCGGTGATATGCGGAAAGAGTAGGAGGGGATGCGGTATTGCACTATTTCTTTGCTGTTGGTATTGCGTAATTTAACAATTTCCGCGCGCAGGACAGCCGGCTTGGCTAATTTGCCGGTGGTGAATACTTGGTAGCGCAATTGCAGCTCGTGGTTGACGCCTTCGCTGCTATCACTTTCATTGTGGCTGATTTTGATCAGTTCTATGCCAGAAATTTGACCACGGTAGCGGTGTTCGTAGCCTTCTATGGGGAGGGACTCTTTAACTAACTCATAAGGTTTTTTGACATTTAAGATGATGGTCCTGTCCAACACGTCGCCGACAACGTAACCTGCATCACGGGTAGGGTTAATTTGTTTTAGGCTCACGTATTTGGCGTTCACGTCCGGCAAAATGATGTCGGCGTATACCGCTTGTGTAGCCAAGGATAAAGCGCATAGCGCTAATAAAAATCGAGTTCGCATAAAAATACTCATTAATTTAGGCTGCCACGTATTGGTGGAAATAGTCGGTAAGTAAATCGGCATCAAAGTGGTTTTCCACAAAAAAAGGCTCCATGTCGTAGCGCGAAAACAAGGATTTGAT
>CALQUO020000006.1 GCA_943333775.2 Methylotenera oryzisoli | reverse complement strand
GTACCCAGTGGTGTGGTTCATCAATTTGTTTGTTGGGGCATTATTGCGCCTACTAAAAATCCGCGTCAATTTCGAAGAAAGCACGCAATCCCTAACCATGGATGAGTTGCGCAGCATCGTTACCGACGCCGGGCACTTTATGCCCAAGAAACACCAATCCATATTATTAAATTTGTTTGAGTTAGAAAGCATCACGGTCGACGACGTGATGACAGCCCACACCTTGGTTGAGGCGATAGACTTGGACGAACCCATGGAAGCGATTTTAGAAAAAATTGCCAACAGCCAACATACCCGCTTACCCGTTCACCAAGGCGAGCACGAGGAAATGATAGGCATCTTGCACCTGCGCAAAATCATGTCGCAGTTACGCGCCCACAGCGAAGACGAAGCGCTGGATAAAGCGGCATTGATGGAAGCTATAAGCGAGCCCTATTTCATTCCTTCTGGCACGCCGCTGTACACGCAAATTCAGCAGTTTCAAGAAAATAAACAACGGGTGGCATTGGTGGTGGACGAATACGGTGAATTCAAAGGTTTGATCACCTTAGAGGACATACTCGAAGAAATGATAGGCGACTTCACTACGCAATCCCCATCCAGATTAGGCGGCTTCAAAAAAGAGGCCGATGGCAGTTGGCTGGTGGACGGCAGCAGTACCTTACGTGATCTAAACAAAAAGCTGCAACTAGACTTCCCGCTGGACGGCCCGCGCACCCTTAATGGCTTGATCATAGAGCATTTTGAAGACATCCCAGAATCCAATACCAGTTTCAAGGTCGGCAAACACGTATTAGAGATCGTGCAAACGCAAGATCGCATCGTTAAAAGCGTTAAAATCTTCCCTTAATCTTGCCCGCCAAGTCGGCTCAAATTAAAGTGGCCAGCGCTTAAATTTGACTTGAATTTTTTAGCGCTTAGGCCAAAATAAAACCCTATGACGCAACACGCAAATAACACGGCAATTAAAACCAAACCAGCCAAAACCAAACTGCCTCCCCTGTATAAGGTGTTGCTTTTAAATGACGATTACACGCCCATGGAGTTTGTTGTGGATTGCATCACGCAGTTTTTTAACAAAAGTCGTGAACAAGCAACGAAAATCATGCTCCAAGTTCACACTGAAGGCGTTGGCGTTTGCGGTTTATACCCGCAAGACATCGCCGAAACAAAAATGCATCAGGTGCAACAGGCTGCCAAACAAGCGCAACACCCATTGCAATGCACTATTGAACCGGTCTAAACCCCAATTTGAATTTTATTAAATAAAGCTAGGACACCCGATGATTGCTCAAGAACTAGAAGTTAGCCTACACATGGCGTTTATGGACGCTAGGCAAAAGCGTCATGAGCTGATTACCGTCGAGCACTTACTGCTAGCCATGATAGACAACCCCACCGCAGCCGACGTGATGCGTGCTTGCGGAGCCAAATTGGAAATTCTGCGCGGCGAACTCAATCAATACATAGAAGAGCACACGCCCACAGTGAATGGTGAAGAAGAAGTCGACACCCAACCAACCTTAGGCTTTCAGCGCGTCATCCAACGTGCCATGCTGCACGTGCAATCGTCGGGCAAAAAAGAAGTGACCGGCGCCAATGTATTGGTGGCGATCTTTGGGGAAAAAGAATCGCATGCGGTGTTTTTCTTGCAGCAGCAAGGTGTGACCCGTTTAGACGTGGTCAATTTCATTTCGCACGGCGTATCAAAAGTGGCCGAGACGGCCAAAACCGAAAGTGTCGAGCAAGAGACTGAAGCCGAAGCCACGCCTAATGGCGCCTTAGACAATTACGCGCTAAACCTGAATGCGCAAGTGGCGGCAGGTAAAATTGACCCGCTAATAGGCCGCGGACCGGAATTGGAAAGAGTCGTGCAAACCTTGTGTCGTCGCCGCAAAAATAATCCATTATTAGTGGGTGAAGCCGGTGTCGGCAAAACCGCTATTGCCGAAGGCTTGGCGCGCCGCATCGTGGAAAAAGACATCCCCGACGTGTTAGCCAATGCAACTGTCTACTCCCTAGACATGGGGGCCTTATTAGCGGGCACCAAATACCGCGGTGATTTTGAACAACGCTTAAAAGCTGTGATGAAACAATTGGCCGAAAATCCAGAGGCAATATTATTTATAGATGAAATCCACACGCTCATAGGCGCCGGTGCAGCCAGCGGCGGCAGCATGGACGCCAGCAATTTATTGAAACCAGCCTTATCCAATGGTACTTTAAAATGCATAGGCGCCACCACTTACCAAGAGTACCGTGGCGTGTTTGAGAAAGACCACGCGCTAACCCGTCGCTTCCAAAAAATTGACGTGGCTGAGCCCAGCGTGGCTGAAACCATAGAAATTTTAAAAGGCTTAAAATCACGCTTTGAGGCGCACCATAAAGTTAAGTACGCCAGCAGCGCCTTGACCACGGCAGCTGAATTGTCGGCCAAATACATCAACGACCGCCATCTTCCGGACAAAGCCATAGACGTTATCGATGAGGCCGGTGCGGCCCAGCGCGTGTTGCCAAAATCCAAACAAAAGAAAGTCATAGGCAACAAAGAAATAGAAGACATCATCGCAAAAATTGCGCGCATTCCGCCCAAGAACATTTCCAGCGATGACCGCAGCGCACTCAAGACCTTAGAACGCGATTTGAAAGCCGTAGTGTTTGGTCAAGAAAAAGCCATAGAGGTATTAAGCTCAGCCGTTAAAATGGCCCGCAGTGGCCTAGGTCAAACCAATAAACCAATAGGCAATTTCTTGTTCAGCGGCCCTACCGGTGTCGGTAAAACCGAAGTGGCCAAACAATTGGCCTACATCATGGGCATAGAGTTGATACGCTTTGACATGAGTGAATACATGGAGCGCCATGCCGTTTCACGCCTCATAGGCGCGCCTCCTGGTTACGTAGGCTTTGAGCAAGGCGGCTTAATGACCGAAGCAGTTAACAAACACCCCTACTGCGTGTTATTGCTAGACGAAATTGAGAAAGCCCATCCGGATATTTTTAATGTGCTGTTGCAGGTGATGGACCACGGCACCTTGACCGACAACAACGGTCGCAAAGCCGACTTCAGAAACGCCACCATCATCATGACCACAAACGCCGGTGCGGAGAACCTATCCAAAACCAATATGGGCTTCACCAGCGCCAAGCAAGCGGGCGACGAACAGGCCGACATCAAGCGTTTATTCTCGCCAGAATTCCGCAACCGATTGGATGCAACGGTGTCCTTTGCGCCCTTGTCGCAAGATATCATTATTCGCGTAGTGGATAAATTCTTGATTCAACTGGAAGACCAGTTGCACGACAAAAAAGTCGAGGCCACTTTTAGTGATGCGCTAAAAGCCTACTTAGGTAAAAAAGGCTTTGACCCCTTAATGGGCGCAAGGCCTATGGCCCGATTAATCCAAGACACCATACGCAAGGCCTTGGCCGATGAATTGCTGTTTGGTCAATTGGCTAACGGTGGTGCGGTGCACGTAGACATAGACGAGCATGAGCAAGTGCGCTTGGTGTTTAGCCACGACCAAGCAGGCGCGCCTGCCTCCATGGCCACCGCCAGTTAAGCCTTCGCCATCACTCCTAGAAACAAACTTGATTCAAGCCTAGCGTGCAACCAAGCTTTCAATTTAGGATAAGCTGCCTGGGCAAACCAATTGGCATCCACTGCAGCAAACTGCCTAAGAAATGGAAAAATGGCCACATCAGTCAGACTCAAGTGCGCGCCACTTAAAAAAGGCTGATCTTGCAGTGCTTGTTCTAATTTACACAAAAAAACTTCGGCTTGGCTGCGATAACTTGCTGCTGATTGCTCAGGAAAGCGGATGGCGTATTTGTACTTATCCAAAGCCTGCTTAAAAGCACCATCGTTTTCGTTGATCAGCGCCTGACTTTTCTCCCGATCGATGTCCAACCATTGGGCTGGGTCATGCTGCTGCAAGGCCCAATGCATGATATCCAAGCTTTGTTCCAACACCCGACCATTAGGCAAGACCAGCACAGGCACCGTGCCTTTAGGCGAAACGGCCAACAAGCCCGGTGGTTTGTCTTTGAGGGAAATATCCTGCACTTGATACGCGATGCCAGCATAAGTTAAAGCCATGCGCGCTCGCATGGCATAAGGACAGCGGCGGTAGGAATAAAGCAGCGCTAAGGCAGCCATACTAGAAAAGGCTTAAGCCAGTTTGCGGCAGACGTCATGCACCAAGCCTGGCCCTTGGTAAATTAAGCCGCTGTATAGCTGCACCAAATCGGCACCGGCGACCATTTTTTCTAATGCATCATCGCCACTTAAAATACCGCCCACGCCTATGATGGGTAAACTGCCTTGCAAGCGTTGCGCCAGCTCACGTATGACCCAGGTAGATTTTTCCTTGACCGGCGCACCGGATAATCCGCCGGCCTGATCGGCATGCTTGAGGCCTTGCACCGCATCACGTGATATGGTGGTGTTGCTGGCAATCACGCCGTCTATTTTGTGTGCCATCAATAGATCGGCAATTTCATGTATTTGCTCCAAGCTTAAATCCGGGGCAATTTTTAACACGACGGGCACGTATTTGCCATGCCCATCTGCAAGCTTAGATTGTTCTTGCTTAAGGCTCTGCAGCAAAGAAGATAAGGCCTCTTTTTCTTGCAGGACGCGCAAATTCTTGGTGTTGGGCGATGAAATATTTACCGTCACGTAACTGGCGTACGGGTAGACTTTTCTGAGGCAGATCAAGTAATCGTCCACCGCATTTTCCATAGGCGTGGCAAAGTTTTTCCCTATATTAATACCCAACACTCCGCGGTATTTCGCAGCCGCAACGTTGCGCAGCAATTGATTCACGCCCAGATTATTAAAGCCAAATCGGTTGACGATGCCTTGTGCTTCCGGCAAACGAAACAAACGTGGTTTGGGGTTGCCAGGCTGAGGCAAAGGCGTGACCGTGCCAACTTCAATAAAGCCAAAACCCAATGCCGCCATGCCATCGATGACTCGGGCATTTTTGTCTAAGCCTGCCGCCAGGCCCACTGGATTAGGAAAATCTATCCCCATTACTCGGCGGGGTTGGCAAACCGGTGCGGCAGGATAGAGTTTAAGTAAGGCTAAGCGTTCGGCTAAGCGCAGGCTGGCTAGGCTTAGGTCGTGGGCCAATTCAGCATCGAGCTGAAACAATATGGGTTTAAGCAGTGAGTAAGGGGTCATGCTGCAATTTTACTTTATTCTGCTGGCAATGTAAGCAAGCGGCTAACAGCAAAATAGCCAATCTTTATTATTTAGCCTAGCGCAACATATACGACAAATACGATTAAAATATCGCCATGAATCAACCTTTAGCATTATTAAGCCAACTTACGCCCAGTGAATTTCTAGCCGAGTATTGGCAAAAAAAACCCTTGCTGATTAAGGCTGCCATCCCTAACTTTGATGGCCTGCTCAGCCCAGAAGAGCTAGCCGGACTAGCTTGCGAAGAGGACGTGCAATCACGCATAGTCGAATATAAAAAAGGTGTTTGGCACGCGCAGCACGGCCCCTTCACTGAAGACGACTTCGCGGCCCTACCCGACACGCCAACAGCAGAACACAATTGGACCTTGCTGGTGCAAAGCGTTAACCATTTCCTACCAGAAGCCAGCGCGCTATTGCAGCAATTTTCCTTTATTCCGCACGCCAGACTCGATGACCTCATGGTCAGCCTCGCACCGCATGGTGGGGGCGTAGGCCCACACTTTGATAGTTACGATGTATTTTTATTGCAAGGCCAGGGTAAGCGCTTATGGCGCATCAGTGAGCAAAACGATTTAAGCTTGGTGGAGGGGTCACCACTGCGCATATTAAAACACTTTGAAACTAAGCAAGAGTGGCTATTAGAGGCCGGCGACATGCTCTACTTGCCGCCGCATTTAGCCCACTGGGGCATCGCCGTGTCCGATGGCGATCAAGATTGCATGACCTATTCGATTGGCTTTCGCGCGCCAAAAAACCAAGAATTAGCCAGTGAATTTTTGGGCTTTATGCAGGATAAAATTAACCAAGACACCATTCCACTGTCAGGTATATACCAAGATGCCGACTTAAGCTTGCAGGCGCACCCGGCCGAAATTAGCGCCAACATGGTGTCTACGGTCAGCGCGCAATTGCAAAGAATACAATGGTCAAGCGGCACGGTGGCTGAGTTTCTAGGGCGCTATTTGTCCGAACCTAAAAGCCACGTGGTATTCGACACCAATAAAAAAATAAGCCAGGCTGCTTTTCTTAAACAGGCTATCAGATGTGGATTGTGCTTGGATTTGAAAAGCCTGATGTTATTTGAAGGAGAGCGTTTTTACCTAAACGGAGAAATGAACCATTGCGCTAACGAGGCCGCAGTCATATTAAAAAAATTGGCTGATTATCGTCATTTGGAAACTGATGACTTAGCAAGCAACACAAATAATGACGACTTGAATTCGCTACTTTATACATGGCATTTAGCTGGCTACCTACATTTTTCTGATTAATCCGGCTAACCATTGAATAATTATTGGCATGTCTTATGCTTATAAAAACATCAATATAGCCCCATAATTTGTAAAAAAATTGTAAAATTTTCAATTTTTTTCAAATATCCGCGTTTATGTGCGGAAAAATACTAGTTTTTTTTATAATTGCTGGTAAAATTTCACCCACTCGGTATTGCTTATTAGATAAAACTTTTCAGCTTCTATCGAAAAAGCTTTTTTAACCCGTTGTAAACCTTAAGGAAATAAAATGACACGTTCTATTCTACTTGCTGCATTATTAGCTCTTGCTGTTACTGCTTGTGGCGAAAAAGCTGCTGAAGCTCCTGCTGAAGCTCCTGCTGCTGAAGCTCCTGCTGCTGAAGCAGCTGCTCCTGCGGAAGCCGCTCCTGCTGCTGACGCTGCTGCTCCTGCTGCTGCTCCTGCTGAAGCTGCTAAGTAATTAGCTCTTTGCACGCAATAAAAAAGCCGACTTTAGTCGGCTTTTTTATTGCTCTCGCACCCTCTTAGCCTATTTCACGCCAGTCCAAACCCAGCGCCTGATCGGCTACCGCCACCCAATCCGTTTGACAATTTAACACTCCTGCCAAAGCTTGCTTGGCCAGATTCGGGGTATTGTTCTTTGCACTCAAATGCGCTGCAACGATATGTTGCAAACGACTGTTATCTAATTTAGCCAATATATTCGCCGAGGCTAAATTTTCTAAATGGCCTAAATCGCCACCCACGCGCTCTTTAAGCGAACGACTGTAAGGCCCGTCTTGCAGCATGACCGCATCGTGATTGCATTCCAAGACCAAGGCATCGCAAGCACTTAAGGTTTTCTCTATGTGCGGCGTACTTCTTCCCACATCGGTGAGCACGCCCAAGCGCTTATTGCCGTCAGCAAAAACGCATTGTATGGGTTCACGCGCATCATGCGGAACTGGGAATGGCTGAACTTCTATGCCTTCTATGGCAAAAGCACGGTGGCTATCCACCACATGCAAATCCAGGCTATGCTGATTTGGCATATAGCGGTCTACCATTTTCAGGGTGCCGTAACTTAGCCACACTGGGATGTTGAATTTAGCAGCAAACTTAAAGGCACCGCCGGCGTGATCATCGTGCTCATGGGTAATGACGATGCCGTTAATATGCCCAGGGTCTAGCTGCACCCTGGCCAACCTGGCCAGCGTTTCTTTTATACTAAAGCCGCAATCCAGCATTACGCAAGTGCTGCCAGCCTGCACCACCAAGGCATTGCCTGCACTGCCACTGCCTAAAGAGGCAAAGCGCATAGAAAATAGGGAGCTTGAGGGATTATTTTAATTGCTCGAACATCAAGGCCACAATGCGATTGGCGGTGGTTGTAGCAACACGAACACCGTCTTTATCCACCACCGTCACCACGGTGTTATCATTGTCACCGTCCGCCACTTTAATGCGGTACTGTTTTTCTGGGTTCACTTTTGCTTTGTCGTCCGTGCCCCAAAATTTCAATTTTTCTATCATGCTTTTATCGTCTTTAGGCGCAGCAGTCGTTTCTTCTTTTTTATCGTCGTTGCCCCAGAATTTCAAGGTATCCAACAAACCTTTCTTTTTCTTAGGCGCATCATCGATATCGACATCGGCATATCGAACAAAGAATAAGCCACTAGAGCGATCTTTATCTTCAATTACAAAACCCACGCGATCTAATGCTAAGCCTACGCGGCGCCATGCTCGATCAAACGTGTCATTTAAGATCAGACTGGCGCTACCATCGCTTTCTTTTCTAACGTCAGCGCGTTTAATGGTGACACCTTGCGCCATGATGGTTTTTGATTTTTGCTCTTCCACGCCCAATTTAACCATGAGTCGACGTAGCAATTCGGCATCGTATTCGGCTTCCCTGGCGTCTTCAGCTACCGGTGTTTTGCTATCCAGCTTGTAGCCGGTATCGATTTCACCTAACTGGGTTTTAATGCGGTTTTTACCATCATCGGGTGCGCTAGAAACCGAGCGATGCGTCATGTATATCTCGGTTGTATTAGGCTCCTCGCCTCTATCTAAACGCGTGCGGAATTTTTTCTTATCGGCGTAACCAGATAACTGATCTAGCATCTTGTCAAAACGGTCACCTAAGCCGGCTTTTTCATCTTTTTTGATGGACTCGGCATCCAACCACTCGGTTTCCATAACACCTAATTGCGCATTTTCTGAGCGCACCGCGAAGCCTTGGTCTGCCCAAAACTCCAACACCACCGGCCAGACTTTTTCAGCCGGGGCATTAACCACTAACCAACGTTGCGCACCAGCCCTTTCCAAGCGCACACCATCGGGTGTGGCCAACACTTTTTCCACGACCACTTCTTGGCCCTCTTGCGCTTGGCTGTAACTGGAATAATTGGTGCTTCCAGGAATGGTGTAAGCATCGCTGACTGGGCTGGCGGTTAAATCCGGCGGCACTTCCAATGGGCGAGAGCGCGCCGCGCCTTTGTAATCGGAGGTGTTATTGATGAAGGGAATGGAATCGCACGCTGCCAAACTGGCTAGTATCAATAGGTAAAGAGCGCTGAGTTTGATATTCATTTGTTTCATTAACCTCAAAAATAAATCGTTTGAATCCGTTCTAGATAATCTTACAACAGTTGCGCGGGCTTGCAGGCGGCGCGCAATACATCGTGGTAAGCTGCAGATAAAGGCACCATGGGTAAGCGTATACCGGCTTTAATTAAACCCATTTCTTGCAACACCCATTTCACTGGAATAGGGTTGGCTTCTACGAACAGCTTTTGGTGTAAACCGAACAGTTTGGCATTAATGCCTCGCGCCTTAACTGCGTCGCCGGCCATGGCCGCTATGCACATATCGTGCATCAATTTCGGTGCCACATTGGCCGTCACGGATATCACGCCTTTGCCACCCAATAGCATCAAACTCATGGCGGTGGCATCGTCACCACTTAATACCGCGAAGTCTTGGGGCACACGCAACAACAAATCGGTGCCGCGCTCTATGCCACCGGTGGCATCTTTGATGCCTATTATATTCGGGTGTTGAGCCAAGCGTAAAACCGTGTCGTTGCTGATGTCGCAACCGGTCCGACCGGGGACATTGTATAAAATTTGTGGAATAGCTACCGCATTGGCAATCGCATTGAAGTGCTGATACAAGCCTTCCTGGGTAGGTTTGTTGTAATAAGGTGCCACCAACAAACAAGCGTCCACGCCCAACTCTTTGGCTTTCTGAGTGAGCGCTATGGCTTCCTTGGTTGAATTGGCCCCTGTACCGGCAATCACAGAAACGCGGCCTCGCACTTGCTCAACCGCGGTTTTGATTAACAGGCAATGCTCATCAAAATCCACCGTGGGGGACTCACCCGTGGTGCCGACAATAACGATGCCATCGCTACCTTGCGCTATATGAAATTCGATTAATGCGTTTAAAGCAGGGATGTCTAGACGGCCGTCTTCAAACATCGGCGTGACGATGGCCACCAAGCTACCCTGAGCGACTGCACTTCCTTGCAACATACACTAACCTAAACTATTTAGAATGTTATATTTTAACTTAAAAGCCTGCTGAAAATACAATTTATGCGCGCATAAGTAGCAAGCCTTACAGCCTTAACCCTAAGAATAATGTGCGTTTATTCAATACGCTTATATGGGTATAATAAACCATGCTTTGGCATCCCACTTGTTGAGGGTATATTGCACTCTTTTTTGCTTTAGCTTGACCCATTACATGGCTTGACTTGGCTCAGCCATCAAGCTAGATATAAACGCAGTATAATTTAGCCACACACTCAAAAACTGACTATGACCACAGACTTCCATCATTACCTCATGATCCTGATTGGCACGGTGCTGGTTAACAACATTGTGCTGGTTAAAATATTGGGCCTATGCCCATTTATGGGGGTGTCAAAAAAACTCGAAGCGTCGATAGGCATGGCTGGCGCCACTGCCTTTGTGCTGAGCATAGGCTCCATGACCAGCTGGGGCATCAATCACTATTTGCTTGAAGCCAATAACCTGCAATACCTGCGCACACTGTCCTTCATTGTCGTGATTGCCGGCGTCGTGCAACTGACCGAGATGGTGATGGAAAAAAACTTCCCCCCACTCTATCAGGGCTTGGGTATCTTTTTACCTTTAATCACCACCAATTGCGCGGTGCTAGGCATACCCCTACTGAATGCCCAGGCCAGCCACAGCTTTATTGAGTCCTTATTTTTTGGTCTAGGTGGGGCACTTGGATTTTCACTGGTGTTGATACTGTTTGCTTCCATTCGTGAACGCCTGGAAGCGGCCGATGTCCCAATGGCGCTCAAAGGATCGGCCATCGCCATGGTCACAGCAGCCTTAATGAGTTTGGCTTTCATGGGTTTTGCCGGCCTAGATAAATACTAGCTTAATACGCATGCTAACTGCTCTATACATTATGCTTGGCCTAGCCCTAACACTGGGGGTGCTTTTGGGCATATCCGCCTTGCTATTTAAAGTTGATGGTGACCCATTGGTGGCGCGTATCGATGCCATCTTGCCACAAACGCAATGCGGTCAATGCGGCTACCCTGGTTGCAAACCCTATGCCACAGCGATTGCCGCCGGTGAAGCCGACATCAACCAATGCCCACCAGGCGGCGATGCCGGCGCCCATGCCCTAGCCGATTTAATGGGCGTGGAATACAAGCCTTTAAATGCCGAACACGGTGTACCAAAACCTAAATCGGTGGCCTTCATCGATGAGGCCACTTGCATAGGTTGCACCTTGTGCATACAAGCTTGCCCGGTCGATGCTATATTGGGCGCAGCCAAGCACATGCACACCATCATTGCTTCCGAATGCACCGGCTGTGAACTTTGCCTTGCGCCTTGCCCAGTCGATTGTATCAGCATGCAAGCCATAGCCGAACAACCAGATAATTGGAAATGGAAATACCCCATCATTCCCATTACCCCCATGCACGCCCAGACCACATGAACGCCATTCTGAATTTAGCCAGCCGCTTATTGCCAGGCTTAGGGCGCCATGACGATGTCTACGCCTTTAACGGTGGCGTGCATCCGCCTGAGCATAAAGCTGAATCCAACACGCGGCCGATTGCCAAGCTCAACACACCAAAAATATTGGTACTCCCACTGCGCCAACACGTTGGGCATTTACCTAAAGTATTGGTCAAAGTTGGCGATCGAGTGCTTAAAGGCCAATTGTTGGCAGAAGCCGAAGGCACCGTTTCAGCGGCCATACATGCGCCTACATCCGGCACTGTGGCCGCTATAGACGAGCAAGTCATACCGCATCCATCTGGCCTGCCCGACACCTGCATCACCTTAAGCTGCGATGGCTTGGATGAATGGACCCCCTTACAGTCTATCAACTGGCGACTAAGCGATAAAAAAACCTTGGTTGACAGCTTAAGGCTATCTGGCATAGTGGGCTTAGGGGGCGCCACTTTTCCTAGCCACATTAAATTGCGTAGCAATACCCAAGCGCCCATACACACGCTGATTATCAATGCTGCCGAGTGCGAACCTTACATCACTTGCGACGACATGCTGATGCGCGAGCGTGCCGATGAGATTGTTGCCGGCATAGAAATCGTGAAGCATTTATTGGGGGTCGAAACCTGCCTGATAGGTATAGAAGATAACAAACCGGCGGCAGGCGAGGCCATGAAAGCTTCCTGCCAAAAGGGCCAAGCCCTGGTCAAAGTGGTGCCAACGCTCTACCCGAGTGGCGACGCCCGTCGACTCATACACTTGCTGCTAGACCTAGAAATTCCCAGCGACAAACGCTCAACCGATTTAGGCGTGCAAGTATTCAATGTGGCAACGGTGTTGGCCATACACCGCTACTTTGCTTTTGGCGAGCCTTCCATTAGCCGCATTGTCACCGTTACCGGCAACGTCGCTAGCCCGCAAAACTTTGAGGTGCTATTTGGCACGCCATTGGCCGATTTAATCGCCGCAGCCGGGGGGGCGCAGGACGACACCAGCCATTTCATCATGGGGGGGCCCATGATGGGCTTTGATTTACCCAGCAGCCAAGTGCCCATTACCAAGGCCGCTAATTGCATTATCGCCGCCAAGCCGGATCTGTTTCCTGCGCCGCCACCGGCCATGCCATGCATACGCTGCTCACGCTGTGCCGAAGCCTGCCCGGTCAATTTGCAACCACAGGAACTTTACTGGTTTGCTAAATCCGACAACTTCGAAAAAGCCCGTGATTACAAATTATTTGATTGCATAGAATGCGGTTGCTGCAGCTACGTTTGCCCCAGTACCATCCCACTGGTTCAGTATTACCGCTACGCCAAAAGCGAAATCATTGCTGCCGATAAGGCCAAAGAAGCGGCCGATCTTGCACGCGAACGCAATGATTTTAGATTGGCGCGCATAGAGCGTGAAAAATTAGAACGGGCGCAAAAGCATGCCGAACGCTCAGCGGCTAACAAGACTGAAGCATCTGCTCAAGCCGATACAGCCAAGACCACCCCATCAGCAACGCCAACTGACAGTGCCGTCTCAGACAAACAAGCCGCCATTGCGGCGGCCATAGCCCGTGCTAAAGCGCAAAAATTAGCCAATGGTTCAGCAACAGCTGAGCCCGCCGTCAGCAAACCGGCCGCTAGCAAGGCAGACACTCAAGCCACGCCAGCGGACAAACAAGCTCTAATCACAGCGGCCATAGAGAGGGCCAAAGCCGCTAAACTGGCGGCAGCACAAGCTGGGCTGGCGCCGAAAAACACGGAAAATATCAGCCCCAGCGTGCAAGCGCAAATCAAGCAAACAGACGCTATTCGCGAAAAAGCCCGCAAGCTCAGTGAGTCGGACACAAGCGACCCGGATAAAGGATAAAAATGAACCGTTCGCCATACATCAGCAACGCACCCACCGTCAGCACCATCATGTTTAAAGTTTTGCTGGCGTTGGTGCCTGGTATTGCCGCTTACGCCTATGTTTACGGCGCCGGCATTGTGGTGTCGTTGGTATTGGCCACCAGCACCGCCTTGATTACCGAAGCGGCCTTGCTTAAACTGCGTCAACGCCCCATCCAACCTTACTTAATGGACCTCAGCGCTGTCGTCACGGCCTGGTTGCTGGCGCTATCCCTGCCTGCCTTAGCACCATGGTGGGTGGTGGTGGTTGGCACATTTTTTGCCATTGTTATTGCCAAACAACTATATGGCGGCTTAGGCTACAACCCCTTTAACCCGGCCATGGTCGGCTACGCCGTATTGCTAATTTCCTTTCCACTTATCATGACCAAATGGCCAGCGCCGCTATCACTGGTCGCCCAACCCTTAAGCTGGTCTGAGCAATTAAGCTTTATCTTCCAGCAAACCCTGCCGGCCTCCATGACGGTGGATGCCATCAGCTCGGCCACCCCACTGGACTACTTAAAGACCCAACTCATGCTTAACAAAAACGTGCCAAGCATAAGCCAAGCACCGATCTTTGGGCATTTTGGTGGGCAAGGCCAAGAAATCGTCACGACTGCCTATTTATTAGGTGGGCTGTATTTATTGCAACAGCGCATTATCAGCTGGCATTTGCCAACGGCTTTCTTACTGGCTTTGAGTGGCATGGCCGGCGCCTTCTACTTGATGGACCCTAGCCACTATGCCAATCCCGCATTCCACATCGTCAGTGGCGCTTCTTTATTATGTGCATTTTTCATCATCACCGATCCGGTCAGCGGTCCGACCACCCCGAAAGGCAAATTGTATTTTGCCGCCGGCGTGGGCGTGCTGACCTATTTAATTCGGGTCTATGGCGGGTACCCAGATGGCGTGGCTTTTTCTGTACTAATTATGAATATGTGCGTGCCTCTGATCGATGCCCTTACCCAACCACGCGTGTTTGGCCATGAGAAATAATCGATGCGTCTAACTGAACTAAAAAGTGCCCTATTTAGAAATGCCCTTAGAACGGCAGCCATCATGCTGGCCTTTGCGTTTATCGGCACCTTATTGCTGGCTACTATGTTTGACGTCACACGTGCACCAATAGAGGCCAGTGAAAAGGCCGCCCGCTTAAGCCTGTTTAAAGAAATCTTACCTGCTCAAAATTACGACAATGACCTCTTAGCCAGCCAAGTAACGATTGCACCAAACGCCTTATTGGGTAACCGTTTGCCCAGCATAGCCAATGTGGCCAAGAAACAGCAACAAACTGCCGGCATCATCCTTGAAGCCATCGCCCACGACGGCTATAGCGGTGACATCAAACTGCTCATAGCCATACGCGCCGATGGCTCCATCAGCGGCGTGCGGGTGTTAGCACACAAAGAAACCCCTGGCTTGGGCGATTACATAGACATCGCACACGGCAACTGGATTAAGTTATTTGACAATGAATCCTTACAAAAAACGCCACTGGAAAAATGGCAAGTTAAAAAAGACGGTGGCCAATACGACTATATGGTGGGCGCCACCATCACCCCTCGTGCGGTGGTGAAAGCGGTCAGACAAACTTTGCAGTTTTACCAGCAAAATAAACAAACCCTGTTCGCTGTTAATCCCTGATGCCTAGGATCCCTCATGCTTACCTCGTATAAAGAAATCGCCAGCAATGGCCTGTGGAAACAAAACCCCGGTGTGGTTCAATTATTGGGCTTGTGCCCTACCCTAGCCGTCACCACCACCGCCGTTAATGGCTTAAGCCTAGGCTTGGCAACCGCATTGGTAATGGCAGCTGCTAACGGCGCCGTGTCACCAGTGCGCACCTTCATCCCCAGTGAAATTCGCGTACCGGTTTTCATCCTGGTGATTGCTGCCTTAGTGACTGTCATCGACCTGTCCATTAATGCCTTTGCCCACCCCTTGCATAAGGTGCTGGGCATATTTATTCCACTGATAGTAGTGAACTGCATCGTCTTGGCGCGCGTGGAATCATTTGCCGCAAAAAATGCTCCTACTCCGTCCATATTGGACGGCTTTTCCATGGGCTTGGGCTTGGCTTTAGTGCTTGGTTTATTGGGTGCCATGCGTGAAATATTAGGCAAAGGCACCTTGTTTTCCGGTTTGGATTTGGCCTTTGGACCAGCCGCTAAGCAATTTATCCTAACCGTCATTCCCGATTACCACGGTTTCTTGCTAGCGGTGTTGCCACCAGGCGCATTCTTAGGTTTGGGCAGCTTAATTGCATTGCGCAACTGGATAGAAATGCGAAAAGCAGCCAAGCAATCCACCGGCGTAACTAGCCCGCAGTCTGTCGTTAGCCACTAGCTAGGCCAGTCATAAAAAAGACAGTCAATTTGCCATGAATGCCGAAAAACGCCATGAGATATTTAGGCGCTTAAGTGCGGCCATTCCCAACCCATCCACCGAGCTCAAACACAGCAGCACATTTGAATTGTTGATCGCGGTCATCCTGTCGGCGCAAGCCACCGACAAAGGCGTAAACATCGTCACAGATAAGTTGTTTGCCGCAGCCAACACGCCAACAAGCATATTGGCCTTAGGTTTAGAAGGCTTGGAATCTTACGTCAACCGCATAGGCTTGTACCACGCCAAAGCCAAAAACATCTTAGCCACCTGCCAAATTTTAATCAACGAGCACCAATCACAAGTGCCCAATACCAGAGAGTCTTTAGAACGACTTCCTGGCGTTGGTCGCAAAACCGCTAACGTGATATTGAACACCGCTTTTGGCATGCCCACTATCGCTGTCGACACGCATTTATTTCGCTTGGGTAATCGCATTAAACTGGCAACCGGTAAAACCGTGTTGGAAGTGGAGAAGAAATACCTTAAAACCATCCCGGCCGCTTTCCTGCAGAATGCCCACCATTTACTGATCTTACATGGCCGCTATACCTGCGTGGCACGCAAGCCGAAATGCGCGCAATGCTGCATCACCGATTTATGCGAATTTAACGCCAAAGAATACCATTAGAAAACCATGAATTTATACAACCCCAGTCGCGACCAAGCCAGGCAATTTTTATTTGATGCGTGGGCTAAATTCAAGCAAGCGGCCGTGCTCACCGACCTAGAAAAAATCGCCGTGGAAGTCTTGCAAATGCACCCGGAATACCACGCGATTTATAACGCGCCAGAGCAGTATTTGCAGCAAGCTTATTTCCCAGAAATGGGCTTGACCAATCCATTTTTACACATCAGCTTACATCTATCGGTGATAGAGCAAATTAGCATAGACCAACCTGCCGGCATCAAGGCCATGCACAGTACATTACGAGAAAAACACGGCGACGCCCACTTGGCTTACCACGATATGATGGATTGCTTGGCCGAGATCCTTTGGCAAGCGCAACGCGACAGCACGGGTCCGGATGGGCAGCATTACCTGCAATTGCTGCAACAAAAAGTGCAGGCTTAAGCTATCTTACTAAATAAAAAAGCCAGCTACTTTGCCGGCTTTTTGTCTGGTGGTGTTGATTAAGCCCCACTTGCAGACTGCTTAATCATCAAAATTAGCTAATTGCGTTTGCCTGTACACCAACTCATTAACTAAAGTGGTTTGCTGCGCGGCCGTCATGTCCCACCAGCCTTTAATCTCATCCAGGCTGCGGTAGCAGCCTAGACAAAATCCGTTGGATTCATCTATGGCACACACGCCTATGCAAGGTGATGCCGGCGGGTTGTTAGCAGTGGTATCAGTCATTTTAAAGCCTGCTAAGTTAATTCAACACGCCGTGGCATTGTTTGAATTTTTTACCCGACCCGCATGGGCATGGGTCATTACGGCCTACTTTAATGCCTTCGCGCACTTGCGGTTGCCCCCCTGGGGGCGGGTCATCCGCCGGGTTAGCTAAAGCCTCTTCGTAGTCTGCGTGTTGGTATTGCAGGTTTTCTACTTCAAGCGGTTTTTCCACGGCTTCCACATCGGCCTCGTTTTTAACCTGCACCAACATGGTCACTTTGGTGACTTCGCTTTTCACCGCATTGAGCAAGCCTTCAAATAACTCAAAGGCTTCGCGTTTGTATTCCTGTTTTGGATTCTTCTGGGCATAAGAACGCAAGTGTATGCCTTGGCGCAAATGATCCAGCGCCGCCAAATGCTCACGCCAATGGTTGTCCAAGCTTTGCAACATCATGGAACGCTCAAATTGACGCATGATGTCGGCACTGGCCAAGTCTTCTTTGGCTACATAAGCACTGTTGGCCGCATCGAGTATGCGCTCACGTAAGGTTTCTTCATGCAAATCGGGGTTGTCTTCAAGCATTTTTTGCAAAGGGATATCCAAGCCTGTTTCTGCTTTTAATTCGCGCTCCAAACTTGGCACATCCCATAACTCTTCCACGCTATCAGGGGGAATGTGGTTAGCCATCATGCTTACTAACACGTCTTCACGCATAGCCAGTATGGTCTCGCCCACGTCAGCCGCTTCAAGCAATTCATTGCGTTGCTCGTAGATGACCTTGCGCTGATCGTTGGCCACATCATCGTATTCCAGCAACTGTTTACGGATGTCGAAGTTACGGCCCTCTACTTTGCGTTGGGCATTTTCAATGGCACGCGTCACCCATGGATGCTCAATGGCCTCGCCGTCCGGCATATTAAGCTTTTCCATGATGGCCGACACGCGATCGGATGCAAAAATACGCAACAACTGGTCTTCTAAGGACAAATAGAATCGGCTAGAACCGCTATCGCCTTGACGACCCGAACGGCCGCGCAATTGGTTGTCGACACGACGTGACTCGTGGCGCTCGGTACCGGCAATGTGCAAACCACCCGCTGCCAGCACAGCATCATGGCGTGCTTGCCACTCGGCTTTGAGTTTATCTATGGCCACGGTTTTTTGCACCTCTGATAATTTGCTGTCTGCTTTAACTTTCTCTATGTCGGTTTCTGGGTTGCCGCCTAAGACGATGTCCGTACCACGACCGGCCATGTTGGTGGCAATTGTAATAACCCCAGGGCGACCGGCTTGAGCAATGACGTG
Organism: Methylotenera oryzisoli; assembly: GCA_943333775.2. Lineage (GTDB taxonomy): Bacteria > Pseudomonadota > Gammaproteobacteria > Burkholderiales > Methylophilaceae > Methylotenera > Methylotenera profunda. The sequence goes on along the minus strand of CALQUO020000006.1, from coordinate 6,142 downwards.
TGCCTCACGCTCGTGCTGCTTGGCGTTGAGCACTTGGTGTTCAAGTTTTTCGGCATTCAACAAGTTGGAAATCAGCTCAGAATTTTCGATAGAGGTGGTACCCACCAACACCGGCTGACCTCGGCTTTGGCAGTCTTTAATGTCCAGAATCACCGCGGCGTATTTTTCTCTAGCCGTGCGGTAGACTTTATCCATGTTGTCTTTACGTAACATAGGACGGTGGGTTGGAATCACCACGGTTTCTAGGTTGTAAATTTGATTGAATTCGTAAGCCTCGGTATCGGCCGTGCCTGTCATGCCGGACAACTTGTCATACATACGGAAGTAGTTTTGGAAAGTAATCGAGGCCAGCGTTTGGTTTTCTTTTTGAATTTCCACGCCTTCTTTGGCTTCCACTGCTTGGTGCAAACCGTCAGACCAGCGGCGTCCTGGCATCATGCGGCCATTGATCTCATCGACGATGGTCACTTCGCCATCGCGTACCACGTAATGTTGATCGCGGTGATATAGGTTGCGGGCGCGCAAGGAAGCATACAAGTGGTGTACCAAGGTGATGTTGGCCGCTTCGTACAGGCTAGACCCCTCAGGCAACATGGCGGACTCGGCCAGCAAGGCTTCAGCGTGCTCGTGGCCTTGTTCGGATAGGGTGACGCTTTGATTTTTCTCATCCACCCAGAAATCGCCCGCGCCCTCTTCTTCGGTTTGAGCAATTAACTTAGCGGCCACGGTGTTGATTTGGCTGTACAAGGCGATGCTGTCATCGGCTTGGCCGGAAATAATCAGGGGTGTACGCGCTTCGTCGATAAGGATGGAATCGACCTCATCTATCAAGGCATAACTTAAACCACGCTGCACACGCTCTTCGCGGCTGTGCACCATGTTGTCACGCAAATAGTCAAAACCGTATTCATTATTGGTGCCGTAAGTGATGTCCGCGGCGTAAGCAGCCCGTTTGGCTTCGTTGGGCATTTGCGATAGGTTGATGCCTACGCTTAAACCCAAAAAGTTATACAACTTACCCATCCACTCGGCATCACGCTTAGCCAGGTAATCGTTGACCGTTACCACGTGCACGCCTTTGCCGGTTAAGGCATTTAGATAGACGGGTAACGTGGCGACCAAGGTTTTACCCTCACCGGTGCGCATCTCGCCTATCTTGCCTGCGTTCAACACCATGCCGCCTATCAGTTGCACGTCAAAATGGCGCATGCCTAATGCACGCTTACCAGCTTCACGCACCACGGCAAATGCCTCTGGCAATAATTGTTCTAAGGTTTCGCCATTGGCGTAGCGTTGCTTAAACTCTTCCGTCTTGGCTTTTAGGGCCTCGTCAGACAAGGCTTGCATGGCCGGCTCAATAGCATTAATGCTGAGTACTTTCTGCGCGTACTGTTTGACCAGCCTATCATTACGGCTACCGAATATTCTTTTAAACAACGTTGAAATCATGAAGTGAGAGGCTTTCCGCTTAGAAAATAAATATTTTAATGTGTGAAGAAGAGGGTTGTTAGTATTTAGCCTTAGGGCTGTGTTGTGTTAAATTAATTCCTGGCATTAAGGTATTTTCTTGGGTCCAAGGCATTGCCGTTTAACCTAATCTCGTAATGCAAAAGCGGCCCAGTGGAACGGCCGGTGTTGCCAACCAGCACCAGCACTAGTCCCTTTTTAAACACGCTCACCAACCTTAACAAGTTTATTAAAAGTATGGGCATAGGGGGTTTCAAGGCCAAAGCCGTGCAAAACAATACGATTTTACCATAATCAGGCATCGTTTCCGTGGCCGTCACGTTAGCGCCGGCTGCGGCAGAGATGGGGCATTGGATTTCCTGAGGGGTGCAGCGGTTTTTTTCTTGCCGGCCAATTTAGCTAAACCTTCGCTTTGCGCATCAAAGCGCATGATGCGCGCTTGCAATTCTCCCATCTGCACCGCATAGGCATCCAAGTGCTTTTGTGGGTCGCCTATGTTTAAAGAAAATCGAAATTTAGACGATTTCACCCCCTGTTGCGCCGGCGTATCCTGTGGCACAATCAATACCAAGGTTAACACAATCGCGCTCACCTGAAACACAGTGAGCGTTTTTGCTTTTGCCATACTATTTGAGATAAAAATGATATTCATCGCACTTCCATTTACCCGAACTTACCTGACCGGCACCCATGCGCCAGTTTAATGCACTGCTCAATCAGCCTGAATTGAAAGGATTAGCTGCGCACAGCAAAGAAACCCAAGCCGCGCAAAAAATCTGGTTATCGATTGCCCCGGGTAACTTAGGCCAGTTGAGCCACGCTAGCAGCATAAAAAACCAACAATTAAACCTGTATGCTAGCAATAATGCGGTCGCGGCTAAAATAAAACTTTGCATTCCTAGCTTGTTGATTCAGCTAGAAAAGCAAGGGTGTGAAGTTACTGCAATTCATGTGAAAGTGCAAGTAAAATCTAGCCCGCAAGCCCAGCCCAAAGCCATTAAAAAGCTGAGTCGCCAAGCGGCGAACGAACTCGATGGTTTGGCAAAAAAACTGAGCGGCACCGACCTTGGTGATGCCTTAGCTAGGCTGGCCAGCAAAGTCAATTAACTGGCTTTTTTCGGGGCTTCCTTGTACTTAAAAACTGCTACTAAACCGCCTATTTTCAGGTAAGCCAAAAGTGGTTGTTGCGTGCGCTTATTAGTGTAATAATGATTCGTTGTTACAAATTACTTACATGTAGCCATACATACGTAGCGGCAGATTATTCGCAATACTTGCATTGGTTTGAATGGGGTGCAAAACAAGCACTCCCGGTGTCTCAATTCGTACTACTTTTATTTTTAACGTTTTAACGCAGTTTAATACTCACTTAATATATAAAAAATTTAGATAGGGAGAAGTCATGTCAGTTTCACTAATGATCGCCATGGGCGCTGCTTTATTAGCAGTCCTGTACGGCCTAGTAATGAGTAAATGGATTTCAGGCTTACCAGCCGGTAATGCCCGAATGCAAGAAATTGCAGCAGCCATTCAACAAGGCGCGGCGGCTTATTTAGCGCGTCAATACAAAACCATCACGGTAGTCGGTATTGTATTGGCTGTATTAATCGGCTTATTTTTAGGTGCCACCACGTCCATTGGCTTTGTGATTGGCGCGGTGCTATCCGGCGCTTGCGGCTTCATCGGCATGAACGTGTCGGTCAAAGCTAACGTCAGAACGGCACAAGCGGCCACCGGCGGTATTGCTCCAGCACTCGACGTCGCCTTTAAAGGCGGCGCCATCACTGGCATGCTCGTGGTCGGCTTAGGCTTGCTAGGCGTAGCCGGTTTTTACGCCTACTTGTTGTCCATGACCCCAGCCGAACAAGCGGTGGATTTAAATCCATTAATTGGTTTGGCTTTCGGCTCCTCCCTCATCTCTATCTTCGCCCGCTTGGGTGGTGGTATTTTCACTAAAGGCGCAGACGTGGGCGCAGACTTGGTGGGTAAAGTCGAAGCCGGCATTCCCGAAGACGACCCTCGTAACCCAGCCGTGATTGCCGATAACGTCGGTGACAACGTGGGCGATTGCGCAGGCATGGCAGCCGACTTGTTTGAAACCTATGCCGTGACGCTAATTGCCACCATGGTACTAGGCAGCCTGCTGTTAACCAGCGCCGGCGAAGACGGCATCATCTACCCATTGATGTTGGCAGCGGTGTCCATCGTCGCATCCATCATCGGCTGCTTCTTTGTTAAAGCCTCACCCGGTATGAAAAACGTTATGCCAGCGCTTTACAAAGGTTTAGCGGTAGCAGGCGGTTTGTCTTTAGTGGCGTTTTACTTTGTCACCACAAAAATGTTCCCAGAAGGCTTGATGGCTGGCGATTTAGCCATTTCTGCCAATCAACTGTTTGGCGCTTGCGCGGTTGGCTTAGTCCTAACAGCCGCCTTGGTTTGGATTACTGAGTATTACACCGGTACCGATTACGCGCCGGTTAAGCACATTGCTCAAGCTTCCACCACTGGCCACGCCACCAACATCATTGCCGGTATCGGCATTTCAATGAAATCGACCGCATGGCCTGTGCTGTCTGTCTGTTTGGCCATTTTTGTTTCGCACTACCTAGGTGGCTTATACGGCGTAGCAATTGCCGCCACCTCCATGTTAAGCATGGCCGGTATCGTGGTGGCCTTAGATGCGTACGGTCCAATAACCGATAACGCCGGCGGTATTGCCGAAATGTCTGGCTTGCCTAAATCCGTACGCGACGTGACCGATCCATTGGATGCGGTAGGCAACACCACCAAAGCCGTTACCAAAGGTTACGCCATTGGTTCAGCTGGTTTGGCTGCATTGGTCTTGTTCGCCGACTACACGCACAAGTTAGAAGGTGCGGGCATGGTGGCTAAATTTGACCTGAGTGATCCTATGGTGATTATTGGCTTATTCATAGGCGGCTTGATTCCGTTCTTGTTTGCTGCCATGGCGATGGAAGCCGTAGGCCGCGCAGCCGGTGCCGTGGTGGAAGAAGTTCGTCGCCAGTTCCGCGATATCAAAGGCATCATGGATGGCAGCGGTAAGCCAGAATACGGCAAAGCTGTGGATTTACTGACCACGGCAGCCATTAAAGAAATGATGATTCCATCCTTGCTTCCAGTAGCCGTTCCGGTAGCCGTTGGCTTGCTATTAGGGCCAGTGGCTTTAGGTGGCATGCTCATGGGTACCATCGTTACCGGTCTATTTGTAGCGATCTCCATGTGTACCGGTGGCGGTGCTTGGGATAACGCCAAAAAATACATAGAAGATGGCAATCACGGCGGAAAAGGTTCAGAAGCCCATAAAGCGGCTGTAACCGGCGATACCGTTGGCGACCCATACAAAGACACAGCCGGTCCTGCGGTTAACCCCTTGATCAAAATCATCAACATTGTTGCCTTGCTGATTGTGCCTTTATTGCACATGTAAGAGATACGGTGTCTAAGCGGACTGTTAGCTCGCTTAGACCCAGTTAGGTGATAAAGAATAGGCTGGCCTTCGGGCCGGCCTTTTTCTTAAGTGAGCGCATTGCGAAAGGAAGCCAACCATGAAAGACAGCTTAATCGTCGGCCTATGCTACCAACATAGCTTTGTGGTGAGCCGGGCGAAAACCGTGCCAGCAATCTACCCAGAATCACCGGATTTTTTAAGCATGCCCGAGGTGTTTGCTACTGGCTACTTAGTCGGCTTCTTAGAATGGGCCTGCATCTTGGCTATTAAGCCCCATTTGGATGGCCCCCAAGAACAAACCGTGGGCACGCACATCAACGTCAGCCACCTTGCCGCCACACCCGTGGGCATGACGGTGACCGCGAGCGTGGAGTTGTTAACTGTGGAAGGGAGAAAATTGGTCTTTGCTATGGAGGCCCACGACGGCTTGGATTTGATTGCCAGTGGTACCCATGAACGGCATACCATTAATAGGGAAAAGTTTGACGCTAAATGGCTGGCTAAACTAAAAGCCAGCCTATGCTAACCCTCAGACTGCTTAAAGCACCTGCAGAACGTCGTTGGCAATGTCGGCCGGTTTTTCACCGTAATCCACATACAATCGAATCTTGCCCGTTTTATCAAACACATACATGCCGGCACTGTGGTCTAGTGTGTAATTGCTTTTGCCTTTCACCTCCACTTTTTTAGCGTAAATTTTAAAGTTAGCCTGCGCCAACTTGGTCGCTGGCTCGTCGCCGCGCAAGCCGATAAAACGCGCATCAAAAGACGGCACAAATTTGGCCAACACGGCCTGCGTGTCGCGCTCTGGGTCTAAGGTGACAAACAGCACCTGCACTTCATCGGCGCGTGGGCCTAATAATTTCATGGTTTGCTTCAGGTCTATCATTGAAGTCGGGCAAACGTCCGGGCAATGCGTGTAGCCAAAAAACAGTACCACGGCACGGCCTTTAAATTCTGCCAAGCTGCGAGGCTGACCATTGTGATCGGTCAAACTTAATTCATGACCAAAATCCGCGCCAGTAATGTCGGTCGCGACCAGTTGCTTGCCAACGCCAGATGGCTGACAAGCGGCCAACACAGTAAGAATAAAAACTAAGATGAATTGACGCATGGAGGCCCTTGTGTATTCGTTTAATTAAGTAAAATCTGTGCTTTTAAGTGAAAATTGATTTTAACATGCGACAAGAATTACGGCCTTTAGTT
>CALQUO020000005.1 GCA_943333775.2 Methylotenera oryzisoli | reverse complement strand
TACGTTAAACCTTTGCTACAGTTGCTGGCTACCCTGCCGGTAAAAGGCATGGCGCACATTACCGGTGGCGGCATCACGGAAAACATCCCGCGTATTTTGCCAGCGGGTTTAACCGCGGAGATTAAAAAAGGCAGTTGGCCCATGCCGCCTTTATTCACTTGGCTGCAAGCACAAGGCAATGTAGCGGATTTGGAAATGTATAAAACCTTTAATTGCGGCATAGGCATGGCCGTGATTGTGGCCGAAGAGCATGCCGCCGCCGCCATGGACTTGTTAACTGAGGCGGGTGAAAGCGTGTTTCACATAGGCCAAGTGCGTGCGCAAAAAGCCTGCGAAGCCCCTACGGTTGTTCTCTAAGCCTATACACCCTAGCGCAAGTCGCTGGCCGCATTAACACTATAAAGAAAAGCAAATGACTCCAAATTTAATCCGGCAAGCGGCGGTAATGTTATCCAATCTGCTGGAGTTCAATAGCCCGGCGGATGCCAAGCTGAGCGAATTTTTTCGCAACAACCGTGATTTGGGCACCAAAGAACGCGCCTTTGTCGCAGAGAGTGTTTACGGCGTATTGCGCCGATTACGCTTTTTAAGTGCGGTCACCGCCACCGACGACACCGATAACGACGACGCGCGTAAATTGGTCTTGGCCTGGATGTTGCGCATCCAAGGCATGAGCATACAAAAAATGGAGCCGATGCTCAGCGAGCAGCAAATCGAATGGGCCCGCACCATTAAAGCTAAATCCACAGAAAACTTTCCGTTGGCCGTGCAGGCTGATGTGCGCGATTGGTTGTGGGAGAAGCTAGTAGCGCAATACGGTGAGGCTGAGGCCCTGACCATAGCCCGTAGCATGCATGAAGGTGCGACCTTGGATATACGCGTCAACACCATTAAAGCCACACGCGATGAGGTGCTGGCAAAATTTATCGCCGAAAACACCAGCGGTGAAGCGAACATCACCACTACCCCATATTCACCTATTGGTTTACGTATGCCTTTGCGCTTAAACATTAGCCGTCATGTGATGTTTACCGATGGCCAAATCGAAGTGCAAGACGAAGGCAGTCAAATCTTAGCGCATTTGGTGGCAGCCAAGCGTGGCATGATGGTGGCGGATTTCTGTGCCGGTGCCGGCGGTAAGACTTTGGCCATGGGCGCCTTGATGCGCAATACCGGCCGTTTGTATGCGTTTGATGTGTCGGAAAAACGTTTGCACAGCTTAGGTCAGCGCTTAAAACGCTCTGGCTTAAGCAACCTTAATGCCCAGCGTATCAACGGTGAAAATGATCCTAAATTAAAACGCTTAAACGGAAAGTTTGATCGCGTGTTGGTCGATGCACCCTGTACAGGCTTGGGCACATTGCGCCGTAATCCGGATTTAAAATGGCGCCAAACGCCGCAAGATTTAGCCGAGTTAACCGTCAAGCAAGCGGCAATTTTAGCGCGCGCGGCCAAGTTAACTAAAGCCGGTGGCCGTTTAATTTATTCTACCTGCAGCTTGTTAAGCGACGAAAACGAACAGATAGCGCAAGCTTTTTTAGCGGCACACCCAGACTTCACCTTGCTTAACGCAGCTGAGATTTTGAGCCAACAGCAAATTGCCTTGAACACTGGCTCTTATTTAAAACTGCTGCCGCATTTGCACCACACCGATGGCTTCTTTGCTGCTGTATTTGAAAAAACCGCTGACACGCTAGTGAAAAAAGCACCAGCGCCAAGTGCCGTTTCGGCGGAAGCGCCGGCTGTGGAAAAAGTGCCAGCGCCAAAAAAAGCCAGTACGGTTAAAAAAGCCACTGCCGTCAAAAAAGCCACGGCAATGGCAAAAGCACCAGTCAAAACCCCCGCTAAAGCCGCTAAGGCTTAAGACCAGCACATGAAATGGCCTAACCTCAACTTGCAAATTTTATTAGGCGCTGTGTTTGGGGTGGCGATAGGCGCTTATTTTCATGGCTTGGGCGCGCAACACCCATTGACGCAAGGCGGTGTCTATGCCGCCAGTTTGCTGAGCACTCTATTCATCGATTTACTCAAAATGATCTTGATTCCCTTGGTCTTTTGTTCCATTGCGGTTGGCATCGCTAACCTGCGCCAACACCAGCAAATGCAAAGGGTATGGGTCAGCACCTTAGTGTTTTTTATCAGCAGCATGGCGATTGCTATCACTCTGGCTTTACTTGCTGGTAATTACTTTAAACCTGGGGCAGGATTGCATCTGACTATGTTTGAGCATGCCATGCAAAACTTTGAAGCCAAGCAACTGCCCTTGCCGGAATTTTTAGCGCAATTTCTGCACGGTCTTTTCGTTAATCCGTTTGCTGCTTTGTCACAAGGTAACGTGCTGGCCGTAGTCTGTTTTGCCTTAATTATGGGCGTAGCACTGGTCATGGGTGGCGACCGCTACAAATCCCTGTTAGCCCTGTTACAGGAAGGCTTGACCATCTGCATGCAAGTGGTTGGCTGGATTATGCGCATCGCTCCCTTAGGCATCTTGGCCTTGCTCATCCAATTGGTCGCCATGCAAAACCTAGCCATGCTCAGCACCTTAGCCAAGTTTGTGGCGGTGGTGGTTGGCACTACCTTGTTGCACGGTGTCATTGTGCTGCCCTTAATCCTCTATATGTTTACTGGTAAAACCCCGCTGTGGTTTTGGCGTGGCGCGCGCGAGGCCTTGATGACGGCGTTTGCCACTAGCTCCAGCGCGGCGACTTTGCCGGTTACCTTACGTTGCGCCAGCGACCACCTACACGTTAAGCCCGCCATTGCCGGTTTTGTTATTCCCTTGGGCGCCACCATCAACATGGATGGCACGGCTTTATACGAAGCTGCAGCAGCCTTATTCATTGCCAATTTAGTTGGCATAGAATTGAGTTTTGTGCAGCAACTGATTGTTTTTTTTACAGCTATGATTGCCGCCATGGGCGCACCAGGCATACCGAGTGCAGGCATGGTCACCATGGTCATGGTCTTGCAATCGGTTGGCTTGCCAGCCGAGGCCATCGCTATTTTATTGCCGATAGACCGGCTGCTGGATACCTTGCGCACCACGGTTAATGTCGAAGGCGATATGGTGGGTAGCTTGGTCGTAGAAAAATTACTGGCCAAACAGGCCGATTAGATTGCATGGCGAAATGGCTTAAACGATTAGCAAGCCTAAGGAGCGATTAAATGGATTGGGCCTATTTATTCAAGATTGGCATAGCGCTGTTTGCCATTGTTAATCCTATTGGCAGTGTGCCTATTTTTATTAGTGCCACCGACGGATGGGAGCAAAAACAAAAAATGCGCACCGCTAACGTGGTTGCTGTGACGGTGTTTTTGGTGCTAGGAGCTTCGGCTTTATTTGGTGAAGGCATACTGGATTTTTTTAGCATCAGCATTCCTTCCTTTCAGGTCGGAGGTGGCATATTAATCCTATTGATAGCCATTAATATGCTGCACGCCAAACAGAGCCATTCTAAGCAAACCCCAGAAGAAGCAAAAACCATGGACGAGCGCGATGTGATTGCCATCGTCCCACTCAGCATACCCTTACTGGCCGGTCCAGGGGCGATCAGTAGCATGATCATTGCTGCCCAAGACAGCACAACTCTCGGGGGTCAACTGTCTTTATTGCTTCCGATTTCTGTAGTGGCTATGCTGATATGGTTAACCTTGCAACTGTCTGGTTACATCGCCGGTAAATTGGGCACGATAGGCATCAATATTGTGACCCGTTTGATGGGCCTCATATTAGCCGCGATGGCGGTGGAGTTCATTGCTCACGGCATGAGCGGGCTTTTCCCTGTCTTTCGATAAGCCCCTTTAGCGGATTTTCCTAGAGTGATATTTTGCTATGCCACTCGCGACCAATGAATAGGCAGCTGGTACCACCACCAAGGTGAGCAGGGTGGAGGAGATCATGCCGCCTATGATGGCTACTGAAAGGGGTTTGTTGGTCTCAGAGCCGGCACCTAAGCCTAAGGCGGCTGGCAATAGTGCCAAGATGATGGTCAGTGAAGTCATCAGCACTGGCCGCAAACGGACTGGGCATGCCTCATTTAACGCTTCATTCACGTTTGCACCTTTTTCCACCAGTTGATTGGTCAAATCCACCAGAAGAATTGAGTTTTTCGCCACCAAGCCTATCAGTAATACCAAACCTATCATGGAGTAAATGTTGAGGGTGTCGCCGGTAATGAGTAGTGCGATCAGACCGCCTATGATGGCCAAGGGTTGGGCCAGCATGATGATAAAGGGCTGCACAAAGGAATTGAATTGGCTGGCCAATACCATGTAGAGCAAGATGAAAGCCAAGGAGAAAACAAACTTCATGTTCTTCATTGTTTTGCCAAATTCCTCTGCTTGGCCGGTGAATTTTAGTTTGTAATCGGCTGGTACTAATTTGGCAGCGGTGTCTTTGACGGCATTGACCGCATCACCGAGTGGCACATTGGGGTTGGCGTAAAAATTAACCGCGTATTGTAAATCGTAGCGACCGATGACAGCCGCACCCAACTCTTTGTTGAAGCTGGCCACGGCATCCAAGCGAACCAATTCACCGCTGCTGCTACGTAAATAGATTTTGTTTAAATCCACGGTTTGTTGCAGCGCTTCTTCACCTGCTTTGAGGCGTATGTCGTAACGTTGGCCATCGCCATTGGCTTCGTTGTACTTAGCCACATTGATGCCACCGGCATACAAAGACACCGCCGTGGCAATGTCATTGGCACTTAATCCCAGTGCGGCGGCACGGGCACGGTCTATGTCAACCTTGACTTGCGGTAAATCCAATTGCACGTCCAGGTCCACTTTGCCTATGTCGCCGTTACTGCTAAGGGTTTGCTGAAAAACCTGCGCAATGCGGCCTATTTCCTGCAAGTTGGCGCCGGTGATGTTGAACTGCAATTTTTCCGAACGCTGGCCACGGGCAATCGATGCCGGCGATGGAATGGCGCGCACACCAGGGATGGCATTCAATTCTTTTTTTAGCTCTTTAATAAGGGTTTGTTGGCTTTTTTTACGCAATTCTTTGGCTTTTAGGCGCACGTTGACGTTGCCTTGGTTGACTTGGCCGCGTGTACCCGAGCCTATGGTGGCAAAGTAACTGACCACTTCCTCAGGATGGCTGGCGATGATGGCTTCCACCAGTTTTAGGCGTGAATCGGTGTAGGCTAAACTTGCACCCAAAGGCGTTTTAACCATGATGCTAAAGCCACCTTCATCGGCTTCAGGTACAAAATCTTTCTCCACGTATTTGAGCGAAAAAAACCCAGACAAAACAACAAACACTAGGGTAAATAGCAAGACCTTGCCACGGTGCTTCAACGTATTATTTAATAGGGTTCTATAGGCTTGTTCTAGCGCGCTAAGGCCCCGGCCTATAGCTAAATAAATGGGCGTTTCATTGACGCCGACTTTGAGGTAGCGTGAGCACAGCATGGGGGTAAGGGTAAGTGAGACGAATAGGGAGACTAGCACGCCAAAGGTCACCACAACGGCGAAAGATTTAAAAAACATGCCTATGATGCCGTCCATAAAAATCACCGGGGCAAAAATGCATACCAGTGAAGCGGATGAAGCTAGCACGGCAAACACCACTTCGTTGCTGCCTAAAATGGTCGTTTTAGTGCGGAAAGCCGCCACTGCCAATGGGTTTTTCATGTCGGCTGCGCTGAGCTTATTGCCGGCTTCACCGGACATGTGGCGTAAGATACTCTCACGCACAACGATGGCATCGTCTACCACCACGCCGATTAAGAGCAGTAGGGCTAGCAGCGTCATGCTGTTAAACGTGTAGCCAGAAAAATACATAACGGCGATGGCGCCTAGTAAGGACACCGGTATTTCTAGGCAGATCATCAAGGTGGAGCTAAACGAGCGCATAAAAATTAATACAATCAGCGCCGCGAACACCGTACCTTCAACCAAATGCTCTTTCAATGAAGCAACCAACTGATTAATGAATATACCGTCGTTGGTCGACACTTCCAATTGCATGCCAGGCGGCAGGTTGGGTCGCACGTCATGCTCTAAGCGGCGTTCCACTTCTTTAATGATGTCTACCGTGTTGGCATTGGCAATTTTCACCATGCCTATGCCCACGGTGGGTTTGCCATTATAGCGCGCCACTTGACGGTTATCGGTGATGCCATCTTCCACGCTGGCGATGTCTTTCAAGCGTATCGACACGCCTTCTTTATTGCTCACTACCAAATCCGCTAGGGCTTTGGTGCTATGAAACTCCAAGTCTAATTTGAGCAATTGCTCAGCTTGGCTGCTGACCAAAAAACCACCCGGTAATTGCACGTGTTCTTTGTTGAATGCAGCGATTAAATCGTTGGCCGTTAATTTGTAAGCGGCCATGCGTTCTGGCGACACATTGACGCGTATGACGCGGTCACGGCGACCGCCTATGGTGACTTCACCAACGCCAGCGATGGTTTCAAATTTCTTTTTTAATATGTTGTTGGCGTATAGATTGAGCTGTTGAATAGTGCGATCGCCGCTTAAGGCTAACCAAATGACCGGCGAGGCATTGGTGTCGACTTTTTGCAAGACCGGTGGGTCGGTGTCGGTCGGCAAGCGTTTGATTACTTGGTTTACTTTGGCCTGCACTTCGTTGTAAGCCACATCGATGTCTTTATCCAAGGCAAAGGTGATGCTGATGCTGGACACGCCAGGCGAGGAGGCCGATTGGATGTGCTCAATACCAGGCGTGGTGTTGATGGCTGATTCAATAACGCTGGTGATGCTGGTGTCAACCACATCGGGATCCGCGCCACGCAAGGTAGTGTTGATCATGATGATGGGGAAGTCTATGGCGGGTACCCTGTCCACGCCTATTTTTTGATAAGAAATAATGCCGAACAGCACGATGACTGCAGACAACATCCACGCAAGGACGTGGCGCTTGATGGAGAGTTCAGGCAGGGTCATGGTTAGTTGTTTACTTTTTTGCTAATGCTGGCTGGGCTAGGCTCGGCCAGTTTAATCAACGCTTGGTCGGTTAAGAAACCCGCGCCATCCACCACCACCGCGTCGTTTTCGTTTATGCCTTGTAGGATTTCCACTAAGCCATTTTGCCGTACACCGGTTTTGACGATAGCTTGATAGGCTTTATTGCCCCGCACCAGGTAGACCACTTCACCTGCTGGTCGCAGCACCAGACTTTGTTCGGGCACCATGAGGCTGGCCACTTTGGTGCCCAGTACCACTGTGCCATCGACGCTGGCACCGGCTTGCCAGCCAGGCGCGTTGCGCACATCAGCAATCACATCGACGCTACGACTGCCCTCGGTGATCATGGGTTTTAGTTCGTGGATGACCGCATCCACGGTCTGTGGGCTGGTTGGGGTGCTTAAACGGACTTTTAAGCCGGGTTTTAACTTCGCGCCTATCTGTTCAGGAAAGGGCAAATGGGCGCGTAATAATTGCGAGGAAACGATCAACACTATGGGGTCGCCTACCTTAAGAAATTCACCTTCTACGGTTATTTTCTGTTCTATTATGCCGGCCGCTGGAGCATAGACGCGCGTTTTGTTGCTGTTGTGTTTGATGCTGTCTAGCCGTGCTCGGGCCCCGGCCCATTGTTCATTCAAGGCAGCTTGTTGCGAGCTGTCATTGTCCAGCGCGTTTTGTGAAATAAACTTCTTAGCCACTAACACTTGATTGCGTTCGACGATTTTGTTTTGGTTGTTAAGCAAGGCTTCAATTCGCGCCACTTCTGCTTGCGCCTCTTTTATTTGTAAGGAAAAATCCGTGGAATCCAATGTGGCGATCAATTGCCCTTGTTTGACCGCTTGACCAATATTGACGTGGATGCGGATGACCTTGGCGGCCACCTCGGACGACACGGTTGGGTTGGTCAAGCCTTCCAAGCTGCCCACCGATTGTTCGGTAATGTCTAAGGCTTGTTTTTTTACATGGGTGACCGAAATCAATGTCGGCTTAGGCCCATTTTTTTTGTCATCGGCTTGGTCTTGTTCACTTTTTTTAGCGCCGCAGCCAAGTAAAGCCGTGGATAAAAAGGCGATCAATAGCAAGGATTTGGTTTGCAGCATCATGGTGTAAAAGCTTTCTTAATCATTAAGGGGAGATTATACGTTGCCAATCAAAAAAAGGTCCTGGGTCGGTTTTTCGGCCTGGGGCGATTTCCGAATGACCTACTATAGCTTGTATGGGGTAGCTTAGTTGCAGAGCCGCCAGCAAAATTTGCAAGCTGGCGTATTGCGCCTCGGTAAACTCCTCGAAATCTGAGCCTTCTAACTCGATTCCGACTGAAAAGTCATTGCAACGTTCCCTTTGCTGCCATTGCGATATGCCGGCATGCCAGGCTCTTTTTAGGCAGGAAACAAATTGCACGAGCTGACCGTCTCTGCGGATTAAGAAATGCGCTGACACCTTGTGTTGGTGTATGCCGGCATAATAGGGGTGGGCCTGCGGGTCGAGTTGGTTGGTGAACAATTCGATGATGCCGGAGCCGCCATATTCGCCGGGAGGCAAGCTGATGTTGTGCAAGACGATTAAACTGATTTCTTGGCTAGGCCGCTCATCAAAATTAGCCGAGGCAATAAACTGGGCGTTTAGCGCAATTCCATTTATATCGATAGCGTCGCGGTTCATAGTGGCTTAATTTTATGCTAAAAATGCATTTTTTGCCTGAACTTTCATGGCAAAATTAAGTATGGAGTTCGCTTATCCTATAAACTGGCCACACAGTAAATTTATACAGCTATAGGAATAAAAAAATGGTATTTTTTGAATTATTTTTAATGTTAATCGTGATCTTGATAGCGGCGGAAGTGTTTACCAACGCGCTTGAGCACTTGGGTGAAAAGCTGGGCATATCGGAAGGCGTCACCGGTTCCTTGTTTGCGGCGGTCGGTACGGCTTTGCCTGAGACCATGGTGCCCTTGTTGGCCTTGTTAGCCGGTACGCAAAATGTCTCGACCAATGAGGAAATAGGCGTGGGCTCCATCTTAGGTGCGCCCTTGATGTTGGCCACCTTGTCCTTATCCCTGATGGCCATTTCGGTTTGGCGTCGTCGCGGGAGCAAAGGGCATTTAAGACCGGAGCGCAGTGGCTTAACCCGTGACCTTAATTTCTTCCTTATTGCTTTTAGTTTTGCTGCCGTTGCCATGTTCGTGCCGCACACTTTTAGCGTGGTGCGTTATGGCATAAGCGCTTGCATGGTGACGATCTATTTTGTCTATGTGATGATGACGCTTAATGCGTCCAAAGCACTGGTGGCCGATGGCCATGCTACCGAAGCAGGCGGCCCGATGATGTTATGCCGTTTGGGTTTGCCTAACCACACCGTGGTGATAACCTTGCAGCTAATTTTAGGCTTGGCTTTATTAATAGTGGGCGCCAAAGGATTCATTCATGGCGTGGAGGCCGCAGCCGACTTAATTGGCATTTCTGCTTTATTGTTGTCCTTGTTGATTATCCCTATTGCCACGGAATTGCCAGAGAAAGTGAATAGCATATTGTGGATACGTAAAGGTAAAGACACCTTGGCTTTTGGTAACATCACCGGCGCCATGGTGTTTCAAGGCACCTTATTGCCGGCCATTGGTATTATGTTGACGCCTTGGGAGCCGCGTATAGAGGTGGTGTTGGGCATAGCCATGACCTTGATGGCGGCGCTATGGCTGCGCTATTTGGCGGGTCGTGGTGGCATTTTGGTTTGGCATTTATTGATCAATGGCTTGATGTACATCAGCTATCTGGCTTTGGTTTTAAGCTAAGCCTAAGTCCGGTTTAGGCTGGACCAGCAAACGCAAGGATGCTTATTTTTTAGGCACGTGCGCGGTGCAGCAATAAAAGCGCTGTTTCACTAAAAAAGCTTCGGATCGGGCAATGTGCACTTGGCAAGTGGCGCATTGCACCATGTCCTCGCTGGCTAAATTCTCAGGCTGTGGTTGTGCGCTATCAGCACTAGTTTTTTCGCCGGGTTTTTTTTGGCTTAAGTAGCGCTTAACAAAATAGGCTATCAGCGCTATAAGCAAGATTAAAAATAACAAACGTCCCATGATCCATCTCCAATAAAACCGAGTAAGGATTGTAGCGAATTCCAACACCTAATGGAAAACAAACGGCGTTAGGCTAAGCTAAAATGATCAATAGGAGTGCAACATCTTGACTAATCTTCACACTAAGCCGGGTTGGCTTAGGCTGGCTGCTTGCCTGGTCTACGATGGTTTAGTGGTGTTGGCCTTGAGTTTTGCCTTAGCCTTGGGCTTTATTTCCTTATTCGGCGATGCCAGTCATGGGCTTAAGCGCTGCGCCCTACAGTTGTTTTTATGGCTAGGCAACGGCCTCTATTTCGTATGGTGCTGGCGTAAAAGCGGTCAGACCTTGGCCATGCAAACCTGGCAATTAAGACTAAGCTATGGCCAAGTCGACTTGTTAAACTGGCCTCAGGCTTTTATTAGGTATGCCTTGGCTAGTTTAGGATTAGGCGCCTTTGGCTTGGGTTTTGTGTGGGCCGTGTTCGATCGGGATGGCTTGTTTTTGCACGACAGACTGCTAAATAGTCGCATTACCTACGTGTCACGAGTTGCAACGTGATCAGCCCAGCCAGCAAGAACAATAAGGTTGGCAGTAGGGCACTCAATAATGGTGGCCAGTCATTAAGTAAGCCTAAATGGGCGAAAACCCGATTTAAAATTTGATACGCTACGCCTAGCATTATGCCGAGTAGGGCTTTGGCGCTAACTCCGCTTGTGCGCTGTGGCAGTATAGCAATGGGTAGGGCAAGTATGACCATGACTAGGCAAGCTAAGGGGTAAATCATTTTTGCCCAAAGCGCGACTTGGTAACGGTTGGTTTTTTGATTATTGTTGTTCAAATGATCGATGTAAGCGGACAAATTCCATGCCGACATCTTTTCCGGCATAACCAACAAGACATTGAGCAAAGCTGGTTGTATCATTGAATACCATTTGGCTTCTGCTATTTGCATCACCGAATTCTGCTCTAGCTTGAATTGAGTTTCCGTGACGTCTTTTAAGCGCCAATGGTCATGTTGGTAATCGGCCGATTTGGCGTCGCGTATTCTGATTAATCTGGCTTGTTGATCAAATTCGTAGATGTGCACGTTGACTAAGGTGGTGTCGGCCATCACTTCTTCGACGTTGATAAATTGGCGGTCGTCTTTTACCCACAGCCCCGATCTAAATTCTTGTGCAACTAAGGCGTGGCTGGCTTGTATACGCAGGCGTTGGGCCATTTTTTCGCTGATAGGGGTGATTAATTCGCCCACTGAAAAAGTCAGTAAGGTGAAAAGCAGGCCTATGTGCACCAGTATCAGCCCTAGCTTAAAAACCGATAAACCGCTGACGCGTAACACCAGCAATTCGGAGTGGCGGGCGAGCTGACTCAAACTCATCATGCAACCTACCAATACCCCTACCGGCACGACGTCGTAGACGTGGCCGGGTATGCTTAATAGCACAAATAGGATGATGTTCGTCAGGCCGTAATGGCCTTTGCCTAAACTGTCCAGCTCTTGAATTAAATCAAAAAATGAAAACATCGCCATCAAGGCCAGCATAACCAGCAGCACGTGGATGATGATTTCTTTGTACAAGTATTTATGAAATATCGGCATGCTTTAGGCGGTCGCAGTTTTGCCGAATGGCAAGCCAGGCAGGATGGGTAGTTGTTGGTTACGTCGATAAAGCATGAAGACCGCTAGGCATAAAAAAAGCCCATGCACTGGCCATAAGCCCACGAGAGGGATGATTTTGCCTTGGCTGACCCATGCTTGCAGGATACCCAGCATGTTGTTGTAGAGGATGAAAACGATTAAGGCCAGCGCGAAGTTGGCCGAACGACCGGCGCGTGGATCAATGGCGCTTAACGGGATGGCCAATAAAGCCAGAATCAAAGCTGAAATCGGCATGGCCAAGCGCCATTGCAATTCAGCCGTATGCGCTGGCTTACGGGTTTTGATTAGGGCTAAACTGGGTAGCGAAGGGACAGTGGGCTCGGCCACTTGCGCCAGTTCAGCATCCACGCGTATGGCGTAATGCTCAAACTCGGTGGTGGAAAATTCAGCACTACCAGCTTTGCCGTAGTAGCGCCGTCCATTTTGCATGACTAAATAGTTGTCGCCATTTTTTTCGATAAGGCGATGGCCCTGCGCAGCAACGATGAGACTGATCTTGTTGTCTTGCTTGGTTTGCACAAAGACATTTTTCACTACCTTGCCAAGGTCATCAAAGCTTTCGGCAAAAAATACCCGATCGGCGTGACTGGACTCCTTAAACACACCGGGGCTGATGGTGCTTAATTCATCACGACTCTTTAATTGTGAACGGTACTGTTCGACTTTGTTAATGGCCCATGGGGTAACAAAGAAGCTTAGCAAGGCAATGATAAGGACGAAGGGTAGGCTAAATCCCAGTATCGGCCTCACCCATTGTTTAATGCTTAAACCTGAACTAAACCAAATGACCATTTCCGAGTCCTTATACCAGCGGGTTAAGGTTAGCAAGACGGCTAAAAACAAACTTAAAGACAGCAGCATGGGTAGAAAGCGGATGAGGTTAAAGCCCAATACGGTAATGATGGCGTCGTTTGGCAGTATGCCTTTGGAGGCCAATTGGATCAGGTAACCTGCGCGTTGTGCTGTCACTACGCCAACCAAAACCAGCAAAGCGCTGCTGGCGGTGGCAATTAATTCTTTAATAAGTGAGCGCTTAAAAAGCATAAGTGAGTGGTCGTTATAATGAATTGCTTGGGCGGTCGACTTTCAACTAGGAATTACGTCTAAAAACCGCGATAATTAAATAAACATTTAAATAAGGTTGGCAACATGGAATTTAGCATAAAAAACGTTAATGCGGCAGCAACACAGAGTGATTGTCTGGTCGTGGGTGTCTACGAAGCAAATGTGCAGTCTGAGGCGGCAAAAGAAATAGACCATGCGACCAAGGGCATGATTAGCAAGCTGCTTGCAGGGGGTGACATGGATGGCAAATTGGAGGCGACATTGATGTTGCATCATGTGCCTGGCTTGGCGAGCGATCGCTTGCTTTTGGTAGGCTTAGGTAAAGAGTCGGATTTTGCCGAAAAGCAATACGCCAAAGCAGTGAGGGCTTCCATCAAGGCCTTGGAAAAAAGTGGGGCCTTAGATGCCACCACTTTCTTGGCGCAATTGCCTGTTAAAGCCTTAAGCGTCCAACGTAAAGTGGCGTATTTAAGCGAAGCGGCCTTGGATGCCAGTTATAAATTTGCTGCCATCAAAAGAAAAGAAGAAAAAACCAGCCCGAAAAAAGGCATAGCTAAGCTGACCATAAACGTGACCGCAAGCGATGTGTCTTCCGCTGAAACCGGTTTGGCCAACGGCCAGGCTTTGGCTGCTGGGGTGAGTTTGGCTAAGGATCTTGGTAATTTACCACCCAATGTCTGCACCCCAACCTATTTGGCTGAGCAAGCTTTGGCCTTAGGCAAAACCCATCAATTTAAAGTCGAGGTGTTGGAGCACGATGCCTTGAAAAAACTGGGGATGGGCTCATTTTTAGGTGTGGCACAAGGCAGTGAAGAGCCACCAAAATTCATTATTATGCAGCACCTCAAAGGTAAGAAAGAGCAAAAACCAGTTGTGTTAGTCGGCAAGGGCATTACTTTTGATACCGGTGGTATTTCATTAAAACCAGGTAGCGACATGGACGAAATGAAATACGATATGTGCGGTGCTGCAAGCGTAATAGGAACTTTTAAAGCCATCGCAGCAATGAATTTGCCGTTAAACGTCATAGGCGTGATACCTACCTGCGAGAATATGCCAGATGGGCGTGCAACTAGGCCGGGCGACGTATTAACCAGCATGTCAGGCCTGACCATAGAGGTATTAAACACCGATGCAGAAGGGCGTTTGATTTTGTGTGACGCGCTGACTTACGTTGAGCGTTTTGAACCCAGTGCAGTGATTGATGTGGCCACCTTAACCGGTGCTTGTGTTATTGCATTGGGCCACCATGCCAGCGGTTTATTTAGCAATAACGATGCCTTGGCGGCGGAGCTTTTGCAAGCCGGTGAGGTTGCATTAGATAGGGCTTGGCACATGCCGATGTGGGATGATTACCAGTCTTTATTGGACAGCAATTTTGCCGACATGGCCAACATAGGCGGCCGTGCGGCCGGAAGTATTACGGCTGCCTGCTTCTTAGCGCGTTTTGCGAAAAAATACGATTGGGCGCATTTGGATGTGGCCGGAACGGCATGGAAGTCCGGCAAAGAAAAAGGTGGTACGGGCCGCCCCGTGCCTTTGCTCACTGAATTTTTAGTGCAACGGGCAAGTAAAGCTTAAGGCGTCCACCATGACCCAGGTGGAATTCTTTTTTAACGTGGACAATAAGCTGGCTAAAACCAGCGAGCTGTGTGAAAAAGCACTGGCAAAAGGCCGTGAACTAATGGTGTTTACCCCAGGTGTGGTGATGAACGAGGCCGTGCAAGCTGCACTTTGGCAGCACTCGGCGACTAGCTTTTTAGCTAGCAGCGATCTCGCGGCGCTCATGCCGCATTCACCCATCACGGTTAGCCATGAGCATGAGAGTCTAAGCAAAGATGATGTACTGATAAATTTGCATGACCAGCATCCGCCCTTTTTCAGTCGCTTTCGTTATTTGGCGGAGTTGGTTGGCTCGGGTGACGACGATAAAGCCGCTGCGCGCTTGAAGTTTCGTTTTTATCGCGACCGCGGTTATGACATCAAATCTACCGATATGCGGGCCTAGGGAGCATTCTTATAGGCTGGCTATTAGTGCTTGGTAAGCCGCCATATTCATTAAGCTGCTGGTATCCTGTCCCTCGGCCAATTGGTATTTGAATATCCAGGCCTGGTAAGGTTTGTCATTGATTAATTCCGGGCTGTTTTTCAAGGCTTGGTTTATCTCCGTCACCGTGCCGTCCAGCAAAGCATGCAAATCCGAGCCGGTCTTGACCGACTCCACTAGGCCACAAGCCTTATGGGCTATGAGTTTGCTGCCCACTGCCGGGGCTTGGATGAAGACAATGTCACCTAACAAATTCTGCGCGTAATCGGTGATGCCGGCTTCCCAAAAGCCGTCTGCAGTTGCTTTGGTCCATAAATGTTCGGCGCTATAAAACAAAGAATCAGGAGTTTGCATGTGCGTTAATTTGGCTGTGTATTAAATTGAAGGATTATTTTAGCCTTCAATCCAACTATTCGCATTTAAATTTTTAGAATTTAAATGGCTAGTATAGTAAAATACATTGATGACAAAGCTAAAGTTTTTATATAGTATTTGTCTTGTAACTACATGATAAACAAAAAACAAATGGGCTTTTATATGCGTAAATTTATACTTTTCTACATGGCGATCATGCTTAGTTTTGCGCCTATGTCTGTGTATGCGGAAGGTAAAAAGTCGCACAAACACAAAGCTCACATCAGTAAAAAACATAAAGTTTCATCTAAAAGCCGTCACCACAGGCTGGCTAGCCGTAAACATAAAGTCGTCTATGCTAAAGCCTATGATGGCAGCGGTCCGCTGCAATTG
Organism: Methylotenera oryzisoli; assembly: GCA_943333775.2. Classification (GTDB taxonomy): domain Bacteria; phylum Pseudomonadota; class Gammaproteobacteria; order Burkholderiales; family Methylophilaceae; genus Methylotenera; species Methylotenera profunda. The sequence goes on along the minus strand of CALQUO020000005.1, from coordinate 10,022 downwards.
GCGTCATCTAAAGTTCTGGTGATTAATCAGTTAACCGGCGAAAAGCTATTCGAAAAAAACACCAATCAACCCACCCCAATCGCCTCCGTCACTAAACTAATGACCGCCATGGTCATGTTGGATGCGCATTTGCCTATGGACGAAGTGTTGACCATCAGCAATCAAGATGTTGATTACATCAAAGGCACGCATTCTAGGTTGACGGTAGGCACGGAGCTTACTCGCGCAGAATTATTACAACTAGCCTTGATGTCGTCTGAAAACCGTGCGGCTTCTGCATTGGGCAGGAATTACCCAGGTGGTATGTTTGCTTTTTTAACTGCGATGAATAGCAAAGCGGCCTTATTAGGTATGAACGCAACGCATTTCTATGATGCCACCGGATTAGATAGCGCCAATGTATCCACGGCAGAAGATTTGGCTAAAATGGTCAATGCTGCATACCATTACCCGGAAATCCGCCAAGTGAGCACGGCGGCTTCGCAAGAGATTAACTTACACGGTGGCACCAACAACTTTGTCAATACCAATGCCTTGGTTAGGCATGGCGATTGGGTGATAGGCTTGTCCAAGACCGGTTTTATCAATGAGGCAGGCCGTTGCTTGGTGATGCAGGCGGAGATTTCTGGTCAGCCGATGATTATCGTATTGTTAAATTCTGTGGGTAAAATGTCCCGTATAGGCGATGCCAATCGCATTCGTAAATGGATAGAGCACAATGAAATGGCCTCATTAGGTAATCGCGTCAACGGCTAACTGAACTGAATGCAAAAGCGGCTGATAAGCCGCTTTTTTTATGCCTACGAATTGCTGGCTGGTTTTTTTACACGGGCTTTATTGCTAGTGGCTGGCTTGGCTGGGGTTTTTTTAGCCGCGGGCTTAGCGCGGCTGGCTTTTTTTACCGTCGCTTTTTTGGCAACGGGTTTTTTAGCGGACGATTTTCTAGCAGTTGGTTTTTTGGCTGGCTCACCTTTCGCGGCCTTAGCAATGAGTAACTCCATAGCTTCTTCTAGGGTCAGCGATTCCGGCTCTATGCTTTTTGGTAGGGTAGCGCGCAGCTTGCCGTGTTGCACGTACGGACCAAAACGGCCAGCAAAGATCTCAATTTGACCGTCTTCGCTAGGGTGATTGCCCAGCGAACATAGCGGCGCTGGGCCGGTGTGAGCGGCAGCTAATAAAGCCACGGCCGCGTCTAAATCAATAGTAAACACACTGTCGGTTTTTGGGATGGATTTAAATTTAGCATCGTGATTGATATAAGGGCCAAAACGACCGATATTGGCCACGATTTTTTTATGGGTGTCGGGATGCAGACCTAAATCCCTGGGTAAGGACAGCACCATGCTGGCAGTTTCTGCCGTCATGCCGGCTAAAGAAATTTCCTTGGGCACGCTGACGCGTTTGGGTTTTTTCTTGTCCCCTTCTACAGCTAAACCTAGCTGCAAATAAGGACCATACGGGCCATTCATGAGTAACATTTCTTTACCCGTGGCTTGATCTAAGCCTATTAAAACCGGCTCGCTGGCACCTTGGGCGGCACCGTTTAAACTGCGTTTGTAGTCGCATTTTGGCTCGTCGTTGTAACCGGTGCAGCCGATAAACGTGCCGTAGCGACTCAGTTGTTTTTGCAAAGGCTTGCCGCATTTAGGGCAGGCTTCGTCTATCAGCTCATTGCCCGGCCTGCCGACATCGGCCTTGCTGAGCAATTGTTGGTTAAACCCTTGCCAAAATTCATCCATCAATGGAATCCACTCGCGCTGCCCTTCGGCTACGCTGTCCAAGGCATTTTCCAGGTTGGCGGTGAAGTCATAATCGACGTATTTGGTGAAGTGCTCGGTTAAAAACTTGTTCACTACACGGCCGACGTCGGTAGGCGTGAAGCGTTTTTTGTCCAGCAATACGTATTCGCGGTCTTGCAAGGTGCTGATGATGCTGGCGTAAGTGGACGGACGGCCTATGCCGTATTCCTCTAGTATTTTAACTAAGCTGGCCTCGCCATAGCGCGGCGGCGGTTCGGTAAAATGCTGATCACCGTATATTTTTTCTACCGTCAACACTTCACCGGTTTCCAGGTGCGGTAATTTGCTTTCGCCTTCTTCCTCCTCGTCGTCCGTGCCTTCCATGTAAACGCCGATGAAGCCTGGGAATACCAAGGTTTGTCCGGATGCCCTAAACAGATTAGCGTCGCTGCCTATGCTTAAGTCCACGCTCACGGCATCAAATTTTGCTGCCGCCATTTGGCAAGCGACGGCGCGTTTCCAGATCATTTCGTAGAGTTTAAATTGCTCGTCGTTTAGGTATTGTCTAACTTTAGCCGGCGTGCGATTGATGTCGGTAGGGCGAATGGCTTCGTGGGCTTCTTGGGCGCTTTTGGATTTTGTTTTGTAGGCGACGGCCGTTTTTGGTAGGTAGTCTGGCTCAAAATGCTTTTTCACGTAATCGCGAATCTGCATGATGGCTTCGGCCGCCATATTAAAGGAGTCGGTACGCATGTAAGTAATCAAACCAACGGTACCGCTGCCAATGTCAACGCCTTCATACAGTTGCTGAGCGATACGCATGGCGCGCGAGGTGGTAAAGCTTAATTTACGCACGGCCTCTTGTTGCAAGGTCGATGTGGTAAATGGGGCTGCCGGGCTGCGACTGCGTTGTTTCTTTTCCACGCGTGAAACTGTGGTTTTACCTGCGCTGGCTAACAGCAGTTTGCCCACTACGTCGGCTTGTTGATCATGATTAATGAGCGAAAATTGCTCTATTTTTTGATTGTTTAATTGGATTAACTTAGCGCTGAAGCCATGGCTGTGTTTTAGTGCATGCAAATGAACAGACCAATACTCTTGGGATGTAAAGGCTTCAATCTCCAATTCGCGCTCGACAATTAAGCGTAAAGCCGGGCTTTGCACGCGACCAGCAGAAAGGCCACGGCGGATTTTCTTCCAAAGTAAGGGTGATAAATTAAAGCCGACCAAGTAGTCCAATGCACGACGCGCTTGCTGCGCATTGACCATATCCATGGAGATGTCGCGTGGTTGGGCGATGGCATGCTCCACGGCATTTTTGGTAATTTCATGAAACACCACGCGTTTCATGATTTTATTTTTCAGTAAATTTTTGGCTTTTAAAATTTCCGCAATATGCCATGAAATGGCTTCGCCTTCACGATCCGGATCGGTTGCGAGGTAGATGCTGTCGGCATTTTTGACCGCTTTGGCAATGGCGTCTACGTGCTTGCTATTGCGCTCTATGATGTCGTATTTCATGGCGAAATCGTTGTTGGTATCGACCGCGCCATTTTTTGGAATGAGGTCACGGACGTGCCCATATGAGGCCAATACCTCAAAGTCGCCACCTAGGTATTTTTTCAGGGTTTTGGCTTTAGAGGGAGATTCAACAATTAACAGTTTGGACATGAATGCCTAGGGAAAGGGCTACGTTTAAGGGAATTAGCTAGATGATAACAAGGTAAATGGCGATAAGCCAATAATTTATTTACGTACAAACTCGATGAGTGTGTCGCTCCTGTTGGTTATATTTAAGGCATTGTCGGCTTGGGCGATGTCACCAAACAAAGGATCATCGTCGTCCACCTTTGATTGGCTCAGGGATTTAAAGTCGTATAAATTGAAGTCTGCCAAATGCGACGGCTCGACATTGCCTATGGCACGAAAGATGTTATTGATACGTCCTGGCTGCTCGCGCTCCCAGTCCTGCAGCATGTCCTTGACTTTTTGCCTTTGTAAATTTTCCTGGCTGCCGCATAAATCGCAAGGGATGATGGGGAAAGCCATTTGCCTAGCGTAGCTGGCAATGTCTTTTTCACTGCAATAGGCCAAGGGGCGTATCACGACATTTTGTTTGTCGTTGGTGGCGAGTTTGGGCGGCATGGCTTTCATTTTCGCGCCAAAAAATAGGTTAAGAAATAAGGTTTCCACGATGTCATCACGGTGGTGACCGAGGGCAATTTTATTGGCGCCCAATTCTTTTGCGGTGGTGTAAATGACGCCTCGACGTAGCCTTGAACACAAAGAGCAGGTAGTTTTGCCCTCGGGTATTTTCTCCTTAACGATGGAGTAGGTGTCGGCATTTACAATGCGGTAATCCACGCCTAATTTTTCAAAATAGGCAGGCAATACATCGGCCGGAAAGCCTGGTTGCTTTTGATCCAAGTTCATGGCGATGAGTTTGAAATCTATGGGCGCGCGCTCTTGCAATGCTAACAATATCATTAACATGGCATGCGAGTCCTTGCCGCCACTCAAGCAAACCAGCACCGTGTCGCCGTCTTCTATCATGTTGTAATCGCCTATGGCTTTGCCGGTAGCGCTGATTAAGCTATTGCGTAGTTTAATAAAATTATTCGAGTACTCGGCAGGCAGGTGTTTAATCATGGTTTTAGGCTAAGGGGTGAAAGGAGATGGATTAAGGATGCGTAGGGCTATAGATTTAAAGAACGGCCACCATCTACAGCCAGCACGTGGCCGGTAATAAACGGCGCGTCGGCAATCAAAAATTTAACGGCTTTGGCGACGTCTTCCGCTTCGCCTACGCGTTTGAGTAAGGTTTGGTTAATCACGCGCTGGCGGTAAACTTCATCGAATTGCGGGTTGTTTTCCGGCCATTGCACCGGCCCAGGGGCGACTGCGTTGACTCGCACTTCGGGGCTTAATTCGTGGGCCAAAGATTTGGTTAAGGTTACCAAGCCGGCCTTGGCCACGCTGTATACGATGTAGCCCTTTTTTGGGCGTTCGACGTGCATATCGGTAATGTTGACGATACAGCCGTGATTTTTGCGTAATTCCGCCGCGGCGGCTTGCGATAAGAACAAAGGCGCTTTCAAATTGCTGCCCATGAGGTCAAGCCATTTTGCTTCATCTATGTCGCCTATTTCGCTGGCGTAATAGGTAGAGGCGTTATTAATCAGTGCGTCCAAGCGACCAAAATGATTAACTGTTTCGTGAACCAAACTGGGTAAGCTGGGGATGTTTAATAAATCGCCTTGCACTATCGCCACCGAATTAGCGCGCTGCAGATTGAGCTCGGCCTGCAATGCACGCGCTTCATTAAGAGAACTTTTGTAATGGATCATCAGGTTGGCGCCTGACGCATGCAGCAGCCGTGAAATAGCCGCACCTACGCGTTTGGCGCCGCCGGTAATCAGTACTACTTTATTTGTCAGATCAGTTTCCACGCTTTAATCCCATCTTGATAGTTAGCTATTATAATCCAAGTCTATGACTACTTTATCCGAGCCATCGGCCACCGCCCAAAAACACAGCGAGCAACTGAGCTTGCTCATCCAGGAGCGCATCGCGCTAGCAGGGGGGTGGTTGGACTTTTCAAGCTTCATGCAGTTAGCGCTTTATGCCCCTGGTCTAGGCTATTACTCTGCCGGCCGGCAAAAGTTCAGCCAAATGCAAAAAGACGGTGGCGATTTTGTCACTGCCCCAGAAATGACCAGCTTATTTGGGCGCACCATCGCCCAGCAAATGGCGCAAATTTTTCAAGCGATGCGCGGCGACTTATTGGAGCTGGGCGCCGGTACAGGTAAATTGGCGGCCGACCTATTGTTGGCCTTGGCTGACCAAGACTGCTTGCCGCAGCAGTATCTTATATTGGAAGTCAGTGACCACTTACGGCAAGTGCAATTGGAAACGTTGCAGGCCAACTTGCCCCCTGCCTTATTGCAGCGCGTGCAATGGCTGAACGCTTTGCCAGCAGCATTCGAGGGCGTGATCTTGGCTAACGAAGTCTTGGATGCGGTGCCGGTGCACTTGGTCCATGTGACCAAGCAGGACTTGCTTGAGCGAGGCGTGGCTTGGCAGGATGGTTTTGTTTGGCAGGATAAAGCGATAGCAGAAACGCATTTGCTTAGCTTAGCGGAGCAACAGAATTTACCCAGTGGCTATCTCACCGAATTTAGCCCAGCGGCCACGGCCTTGGTCAGCAGTTTGGCGCTAAGCTTGCATCGAGGCGCGATTATCTTAATTGATTATGGCTTCTCGGCGCGCGAGTATTACCACTCGCAACGCAATCAAGGCACATTGATGTGCCATTATCAGCATCATGCACACCCTGATCCATTAGTGAACATCGGTTTGCAAGACATCACTGCCCATGTCGACTTTAGCAGTGTTGCCTATGCCGGCATTAACCATGGCCTAAGTTTGGCCGGCTTTTGCAGTCAAGCCCAATTTTTGATGAATGCCGGCATGCTCAAGCTCATGGCGCAAGTGTCGCCTGACGACGTGAGTCGCTATGCCCCCCTTGCCGCCGCGGCTCAGAAATTACTATCGCCCGCAGAGATGGGCGATATTTTTAAAGTCATAGCGTTGACTAAAAACCTGGATATAGCCCTCATTGGATTTATTCAGGGCGATAAATCGCACACTTTATAAGGCCTAGATCATTCAAATTGTTATAATGCCGGCTATGACTAAATTACCTCACTCCGCCGCCAATAGTGCTCCAGATTTAAAAATGCGACCGATACGCAGTTTTGTTTTAAGACAAGGCCGCGTCACCAAAGCGCAAGCCCAAGCCTTGGAAGTTGGGCGACCCAAATTTGCCATAGACTACGCGCCAGGCATCATTAATTTGAATGAAAAATTCCATCGTCAGGAGAGCAAGAAAATACTGGAAATCGGTTTTGGTATGGGCGAAACCACGGCAAAGATCGCCCAAACTTTGCCCGATTGCGATTTCCTAGCTGTTGAGGTACACACGCCAGGCGTTGGCGCTCTGCTTAAGTTGATAGATGAGTTGACGCTCACTAACATACGGATTATTCAGCATGATGTGGTGGAAGTGCTGCATACCATGTTGGCCGATGCAAGTCTGGATGGCATCCATATTTTCTTTCCCGATCCTTGGCATAAAAAGCGTCACCACAAACGCCGTTTAATACAAGCGGCCTTTGTTAAATTGCTCTGCAGCAAGTTGCGTGATGGTGCTTATTTGCATGTCGCCACCGATTGGGAAGAATACGCAATATGGGTAATGGAAGTGTTGAAAGCGGAAACGCAATTGCAAAATAGCGCAGTCGAGTATGCTGAAAAACCCAGCTATCGTCCACTGACTAAATTTGAAAACCGCGGCATTAAACTGGGCCATGGTGTATGGGACTTGGTGTTCATTAAAAACTAAGGCCACATAGCAATTTGATTGCTTACTGTGCTTTATCGCCGGTGTCCAAGGCAAAGGATTTGCGCACCAAATCTTCCGGTTCCTCGCCAAACAGCCAAGCACCGATTACTTTTTCGGCTTCTTCCACGCCTTGTTTTTTGAGGCTGGAAAAAAGTTGTATGGTGCAGACGCTGTGATAATGATTTCCCCAAGTTTCAATCAACTCTTTGCGCACTCGGTTTAGCGTCAGGCTGGCTTCGCCTCGAGACAATTTATCCGACTTAGTCAGTAAGACGTGCACCGGTTTGCCGCTGGGGCAAAACCAATCTAACATTTGCCGGTCTAGCGGAGTGAGTGGGTGGCGGCTATCCATTACTAACACTAAGCCCGCTAAGCTAGATCGCTCGCTTAAGTATCGCGCCAAGACGTTTTGCCAATGCGCGCGCATTGATTCAGGCACTTTGGCATAACCGTAACCGGGTAAATCGACTAAATGCCTATCGTTACCCAGCGTAAAAAAATTAATCAGCTGCGTGCGGCCAGGTTGTTTGCTGACGAAAGCCAATCGGTTGTGGTTAGCTAGGGTATTGAGCGCGCTGGATTTGCCGGCATTAGAGCGACCGGCAAAAGCCACCTCTATGCCGCTGGCAATAGGTAGGTCGCGTAAGTGGTGTGCTGAAATATAAAAAGCAGCATTTTGAAACAAAGGCATGGTGGTCCGATTCTAGTTTGCTTAATCGCTTTGGATTAAGCGCTGTATATTGCGTGAAGCAAAAAACATAATTTAACAACAGCGAAAAATGCTATCACGAATAGGTCTTTTTCGCTAAAATACTGCGTTAATTGATTGAATAATTTAGATTACTAGTATGGACCTTAGGCAGTTTGCCTTGGTTGATTTAATAATTGGGAGTGGAAATGCAATTTTGTCGTGCAATGAAGTTAAGCGCTGTAACAATGACGGCCTTGGTAACGATGTTGGGCTTGGTCAACGGCGCGGTCGCAGCTGAAAAAGCAGTAGCAGCCTCAGCGCCAGTGGGAAAAAATGCCGTGGCGCAAATAACCAGCACGGTTTGCGCGGCCTGTCATGGGGCGGATGGCAACAGTGTGATTACGCTCAATCCAAAATTAGCCGGCCAACACCCTGAGTACTTGGTGAAACAATTGACCGAATTTAAATCCGGTAAACGCGCCAACGCCGTCATGTCAGGTATGGCAGCCATGCTAAGTGATGAGGACATGAAAGGGGTGGCCAATTATTTTGCAAGTCAAAATATAGTATTGGGTAAAGCCCAATCCAATGGCGTTGGTTCGCTTGGCGAAAAGATTTACCGCGGTGGCATTGCGGCTAACCATGTGCCAGCGTGTGCCGGCTGTCATGGTGCAAATGGGGCAGGTTTGCCTAAGCAATTTCCACGTTTGTCTGGTCAGCATGCAGATTACACCTTAACGCAGTTGCGCACCTTCCGCACGGGCGAGCGAGCTAATGCGCCAATGATGATGGCGATATCAAGCAAAATGTCGGATTCGGAAATGGCTGCGGTGGCCGATTACATCCAAGGCCTGCGATAATTTAAAGGTTTGAAACAGTAATAAAGGCAGCCTTAGCTGCCTTTATTATGCTTGCTGATATTACTGCCGCCAATGAAACGTCTTGCTTAGATGCTTAATTGTTTTAGAATAGGGGCTTGATAAAAAGCCCGTCAACCGACCGCGTAATTCATGACCTCTAACATAGTTGTAATTGATAACCTTTCCTTTGGCTTCAAAGGACGTTTGCTGCATAAAGGCATCAATATGGCCTTCCCACGTGGCAAGGTGATTGCTATCATGGGCGGCAGTGGCAGTGGTAAAACCACCCTATTGCGTTTAATTGGTGGGCAAATTAAGCCCAGCCATGGTGAAGTGCGTGTAGATGGCGACGTGGTGCACAAGCAAGATCGCGAAGGCATCTATACCCTACGGCGAAAAATGGGCATGCTGTTTCAGCACGGCGCCTTGTTCACTGATTTATCGGTGTTTGACAACGTGGCTTTTCCCATGCGCGAGTTGACTGATTTGCCCGAATCCATGATTAGGGATTTGGTTTTAATGAAATTAAATGCCGTGGGCTTGCGTGGTGCCCATCAGTTCATGCCGGCTGAATTATCCGGCGGCATGGCAAGGCGCGTGGCCCTTGCTCGGGCCATCGCCTTGGACCCAGCTATTATTATGTACGATGAGCCTTTTGCTGGATTGGACCCGATTTCCATGGGCGTGATATGCGCGCTTATCCGTAGCTTAAATGACGCCTTAGGCGCCACCTCGATTATCGTCTCGCACGATGTAAAAGAGACCTTCTTGATTGCCGATTACGTTTACTTTGTGGCCAATGGCGAAGTTGCAGCAGAAGGCACGCCGCACGATTTAATGGAATCCAAGCTGGCTTTTGTGCATCAGTTTGTACACGGGGATAAAGACGGCCCTGTGCCATTTCACTATCCTGCAGCCGATTACCGTTCTGAACTATTGCAAGCAAGGTCAGGCCAAAAAAGTTAAGAATTGAGACTATGATAAAATCCAAGCTTATCCTTAGTATGCTTCGCCACTTGCGAGGCATGGGCCACCGCATGATAGAGCGAACCTGGCGCTTGGGGGCGGGGGCCAGGTTGTTTTTCTTGGCCATCGTCTATTCCGGCGAGAGTTTTAAGCGCTTTCATTTAACTTTGCGTGAAATCTATTTCACCGGAGTCATGTCGCTACTGATTATTATCGTATCGGCTTTTTTTGTCGGCATGGTGCTGGCCTTGCAAGGCTACAATACCTTGCAAAAATACGGTTCATCGGAAGCCATAGGCGTGCTAGTTGCATTGGCATTGGTGCGCGAATTAGGTCCTGTGGTCACAGCTTTACTTTTTGCT
>CALQUO020000004.1 GCA_943333775.2 Methylotenera oryzisoli | reverse complement strand
GACAACCCCTTACAAAGCCAAGAAGACAAAGTGCGCTTTTTAAACGATGCCGAACCCATCATGCAGCAAATTAAAGCGCCGCGTAGCGGCATGTATTTGCGTAAAAAAGTGGCTGAATTGGCACAACTCACGACAGAAGAAATGCAAAGCGTGTTGAAGTTGCCTAGCCTAAATAAAACGCCCACTGCAGCCCGACCAAAACTCACGCGCACCACCCATTCTCTGCACCAACGCTTTTGTTTAACCCTGGTGATGCACCCAGAATTAGCTAATGCCGCTGATTTAGAGTGGTTAATTGGCGATTCGGCTAATGATCTGCTGCTGCAAAAAACCATCGCTATTTGCTTGCAAAATCCACAAGCCAAACCGGTGGTGATTATGCGTGCGCTGGAAGGGCATATAGACATCGCCTTGCAGCGTGAATTAGAAAAAACCCTAAACGTGCTCGATGAAACTCTGGATTTAGCGAAAGAATTAGCGGGTGCCAGGCAACAATTACAACAACTGTATGCGCAAAAAACCGATCAAGCTTTGCTTGCAAAAATCAGTGAAAAACCCTTAAGCAGCCTGACTGAAAACGAGCGCAATCAACTTAAAAGTTTTGCGAGTAAGCCTAAGTCAAAATAGCCTTAAATTCTGCTATAATGCCGGGTTGTAAAAAATCACTTTCATTCTATTGAAAATAGCAGTCAGCAATAGGGTGTGCATAAACTAGAGGTGCGTCATGGCAAGACCAAAGAAAAGCGATCAAATAGCTGAAAAAAAGAAGGTGGAGTTTATAAGCCCGGAAGAGCAAGAAGCTAATGCGGACGAACGTCGCTCGCGCCTCAAATCGCTAATCATTTTAGGTAAAGAGCGCGGCTATTTAACCTACGCCGAAATTAACGATCATCTGCCCGATGACGTGCAAAACTCCGAACAGATCGATGGCATCATTGGCATGATCAACGACATGGGCATACAAGTATACGAAGAAGCGCCCGACGCTGAAGTATTGCTCATGTCCGATGTACCACCTGCTGTTACCGATGAAGATGCCGTAGAAGAAGCCGAGCAAGCCCTGGCCACCGTTGATTCCGATTTCGGTCGCACTACGGACCCTGTGCGCATGTACATGCGTGAGATGGGCACGGTGGATTTGCTGACGCGCGAAAGCGAAGTTGAAATTGCACGCCGTATCGAAGACGGTTTAAAACACATGGTGCAAGCGATTGCCGCCTGCCCAACCACTATCTCTGCTTTATTGGCATTAGTCGATAAAGTAGAAAGGGACGAGCTCAGTGTGGACGATTTAGTTGATGGCTTGATTGACTCAGACGTCGGCGCAGTGGATGCAGTGGAATTGGCCAGCGCCGAAGAAGACGCCGAAGAAGACGTTGACGATGACGCCGAAGAAGACGAAGACGGCGCAAAAGCCGCCGCCATTTCTGCAGAAGCATTGGCTAAATTAAAAGAAGAGGTGATTAAACGCTTTGCTGTTGTTCGTGCCGCCAACCAAAAAATGACGGCTATCTTGCCAGTCAGAGGCTCTCAAGACGCAGAATACCAAGCCTTACTTGCCGAAATTTTAGTTGAACTGACGGCTTTCCGCTTTTCGCCTAAACAGGTTGAAGGGTTGTGTGATCAAGTGCGTAACTTAGTTGAAACCGTTCGTGGTCACGAACGTAAAGTGTTGGATTTCTGTGTAGAAAAATCCGGCATGCCACGCACGTATTTTATTAAGTCTTTCCCAGGCAACGAATGCAATCAAGATTGGTTAGCCGAAGAGCTTAAAGCAGATAAGCCTTATGTAGAAAAACTAAAACGCTACAACCATTCTATTTTGGATCAGCAACAACGCTTGATTGATTTAGAAGTGAATGTGGGCATCCCCATTAAAGAATTAAAAGAAATTAACAAGCAAATGACGACCGGTGAAGCCCGTGCTCGGCGTGCTAAACGTGAAATGATAGAGGCGAACTTGCGCTTGGTGATCTCGATTGCTAAAAAATACACCAACCGTGGCTTGCAGTTCTTGGACTTGATACAAGAGGGCAACATTGGTTTGATGAAAGCCGTTGATAAATTTGAATACCGCCGTGGTTTCAAATTTTCAACCTACGCCACCTGGTGGATACGTCAAGCCATTACTCGCTCGATTGCCGATCAAGCACGAACCATCCGCATCCCAGTGCACATGATAGAAACAATCAACAAAATGAATCGTATCAGTCGCCAAATCTTGCAAGAAACTGGCGTGGAACCAGATCCTGCCACCCTAGCTGAAAAAATGGAAATGCCGGAAGACAAGATACGTAAAATCTTAAAAATCAGCAAAGAGCCGATTTCCATGGAAACGCCTATTGGTGACGATGAAGATTCGCATTTGGGTGATTTTATTGAAGACGGCCAAACCTTGGCGCCAGTTGATGCAGCCATATACGCCAGCTTACGTGACGCCACTAGCGAAGTGTTGGAATCCTTAACCCCGCGCGAGGCAAAAGTACTGCGCATGCGTTTTGGTATTGAAATGAATACAGATCACACGCTGGAAGAAGTCGGCAAGCAATTTGATGTCACCCGTGAGCGCATCCGTCAAATTGAAGCAAAAGCCTTACGTAAATTACGACATCCAACGCGTTCAGAAAGATTGCGCAGTTTCTTAGAAACAGGGCAAGATTAATTAGTTTAAAAGTTTCGGCACCTAGCTCTTACTTAGTTAGAACAGCGGACTCATAATCTATTTAAGATTAGGTAGTTACGGTAATATTTTTAATATAAACAATAGGTTAGTAAGTAGTAATTCAGTAAAAATTGCTTCCACAGTGCTTCCACAGTTTTGTGGAAGTAAAGTTAGAAAAACCGTGGAAGCAAATTGCAGTTTAAGGCCCCTTAGCTCATGCTTGGTTAGAGCAGCGGACTCATATGTAGATGTGCCATACGATAGGAAACTTTGTATGGGATGGTGTCAAATTCGGTGAAACCTGACGGCAGTAAAATGCACAAGGCAATGCCGAGCGAAGCTTAGTGTGAAAGCACTTTGAACGTGTAGAGACTAGACGGCACCCACCTAAAACAATCTTAATGATTGTTATGGTGAAGGCATAGTCCAGGGAGGCGGGAAACCGTCACAAACCAGAATCCGTTGGTGCTGTGTTCGACTCACAGAGGGGCCACCAATAAAACAAACCCTTGTCAGAAATGACAGGGGTTTTGTTTTTTAACCGTTACTTTAAGTAACGCTTGTTCAATACTTAAAGTACTTCCACAAAATCCGTTGCTTTTTTCGGCTGTGATGTTTGGCAGTGACAGGCTGACGCTTTAATGGCAGTCACACAGAATTATGAACGGTCTACTATCACTAACATTGATGATTATATTCAGCGACGTTGCGATACTTGCACTAAAGGGATGGCAAACAATGTCAATTAAAGTACTATTCCTCATTGTAAATAATAGGTTTTGCATTTAACCTTTTTATTAATGATTCACTTTTGTGGTAAAAATTAATTCATGAAAAAACTACTGAAATACAGCTTATATGGTCTGGGCGGCTTAATTGCCGTGTTGATTTTTCTAGTGACTATTATCTCCGCTACATTCAACCCAAATGACTACAAGCCAATGATTATCAAGCTGGTAAAAGAGAAAAAAGAGCGCACGCTGATGCTTGAAGGCGATATCAAACTTGCATTTTGGCCAAAAATTGGCGCTAATTTAGGCAAGCTATCTGTTTCTGAACACAAGTCAGACAAAGAATTTGCTTCTATTCAGGGAGCCCAAGTAGCACTAGCGCTGTTGCCGCTTTTGAAAAAAGAGCTGGTGGTTGATACTGTTTATATAGATGGCGCCAAAGCCAACATCGTTAAATATAATGATGGCACCACCAATTTTGATGATTTACTCAGCAAAGACGACGAAGAGTCACAAGAAATTAAATTTGATATCGATGGCGTAAAAGTGTCCAATTCAGCGCTAACCTACAGTGACGAAGGCACTGGTGCGCAATATGCCCTATCTAAATTCAACTTAACTACTGGCCATCTGGCGCTGGCTGAGCCAATTGATTTAGCTGCAGACTTTAGCATCAACGCCAATAAACCCGCTGTAGCCGCCAATGTAAAAGTAAAAGGCAGCTTTTTAGCCGACCCTGAAAATAAACACTTTGCCGCTAAAAATTTAGATGCTGCCATCAATGGCGATTTGCTAGGCGGTAAAGATGTGAGTATTAGTGCAAGTGGCGACATTGACGCCAAACCTGAAACCCGTGAATTTTTGGTGGATAGCTTAAAATTGGCAATGGCAGGTGTATTCAGCGGCGCAAAAATAGATATCAAACTTGATGCCCCGCAACTGATTACGAAAAAAGATGAAGTGACCGGTAAAAGAGTCACCGTGAGCTTGTTAAAGGACAAAGCAGGCGACACCATGAAAGCTAAAATAATGTTAGCAGACATCAAGGGCACCCCTAAAGCACTTAAGAGCAGCGGTATTTCCGGTAATGTTTCCGGCTCGCAAGGTGCGCGTTCCATTAACGGTAAGTTCTCTTCACCCTTTGTAGGCAATTTGGAAGAGCTGATTTTTGAGCTGCCTAAACTTGCCGGTAATGTGGATATTAAAGACCCGGTAATTCCTAATGGCACTGCCAAAGTAGACTTTGGTTTAAGTCTATTAGCAGACATAAAACAAGAACGTATTAATAGCAAATTCAACTTAAATTTAGACAACACCAAACTTAATGGTGATGTGGCTGTGAGCAGCTTTAAAACACCAGATGTTAAATTTAATATCAATGCCGACACACTAGATTTTAATAAACTATTGGGCAGCAACAAAACTAAAAAAGCGGAGCCAACTAAAACTACCAGCAGTAAACCGGCAGATTTATCTGCACTTAAAAATATTCTGCTCGATGGTAAAATCAATATCGGCAAAATTATCTACGACCCGTATCGTTTAATCGGCCTGAATATTCATGTGATAGCAGATGGCCAGAAACTGTCACTTCAAGGCCTGCATGTAAAACTAGACGATAGCACCATTAAAGGCAAATTTGGGATTAGTCAATTTGCCAATCCGCTGTATAACTTTGACATTGATATAGACCAGTTAGATGTTGATAAATACGTCAATAACGACAGCTCAGCCGCCAGCAAAGAACCAGCAAAAGCCAGTGACAAACCGCTGGATTTAAGTGCGCTTAAAGCACTGAATGCAGACGGTAGCCTGCGCATAGGCAACCTAAAATACGGCAAGTCCAAAGCGTCTAATATCCGTATTGATTTAAAAGCAGACAGCCAAAAATTAAGCTTGAACTCACTCGCAGCAAAAGTGGACGACAGCCAAATTAATGCCAACATTGGCATTAGCCGCTTTCAAAATCCGATATTTAGCTTTAACGTTAATATCGATAAATTAGATGCTGACAAATATATCGTAAAAAATGACCAGCCAGCAGCGAGTAAAAGTGCGGCGGATACACCAATTGACTTGAGTGCGCTAAAAAAGCTTAACGCAAGCGGGGAAGCCAAAATTGGCTGGCTCAAACTTGCTAATATTAAAACCCAAAACGTCAATATCGGCTTAAAAGCAGCTGGTGGTATTGCAACCGTTTCACCATTCTCAGCCAATCTATATCAAGGCAGTATGAATGGCATGCTAAAAGTAGATGCACGCGCTACGCCCAGCATTAGTTTCAAACAAGACATGAAAAATATTGTGATTGGCTCGCTAATGGTAGACGCGATAAACAACGACATGTTGGATGGTAAAGGCACACTGAATGTCGACTTGACCACAAGCGGCAATAGTGTAAACGCGCTGAAAAAAGCACTGGTTGGTAAAGCTGCCGTGAACTTAACCGATGGCGCAATCAAAGGCATTGATATTGCCGGTACGGTGCGTAATATTAAATCCAAGCTGAATGTGCTGAAAGACAAAAGCACGGCGAGTGCTGATGACAAACAAAAAACCGACTTTAGCGAATTAAGCGCTAGTTTTGATATCAAAAATGGTGTGGCCCATAATGAAGATTTAGCCATGAAAGCCCCGATTCTGCGCCTAGCTAAAGGCGACAGTCGCGGTGATATTGATATTGGTAACGAAACCATTAATTACCTGGCCAAACCCACCGTTGTAAAATCACTTAAAGGTCAGGGGGGAGCAGATTTGGATGCACTGGCCGGCTTGAGCATTCCCATCAAAATTACCGGCACCTTTGCTGCACCCAAGTTTGGCATGGACTTTGCCGCCATTGGCACTGCCGCCGCTAAATCTCAACTGCTAGACAAGGTGGGTGGTGAAAAAGGGGCTGCAGTCAAAGAACTGATAGACGGTGGCGATAAGATAGAAGCACTAAAAGATTTGCTTGGTAAGAAAAAAGCAACAGATACTGAACCAACAAGCAATACAGCTCCTGCAGACAGCGCTGCAAATACGCCAACCGAAGCACTAAAAACACCTGAACAAGCCGTCAAAGAAAAAGCGGCTGGAGAGCTGAAAAAGCTGTTTAAATTTTAAAGTCGGTTACCACCGCTAATTTCAAAATACGTATGTTGAAATTAGCGGCAGTTCTTCTTGACTTGGCCGGATGCAAAGCCACTGTTATCAGGACCATATCCGCAACCTTTGTCTTGTCCCGGCGGACTGACTGAGCAATTACACAACCACTTATCATGACTAAAGCAATTGCCTGTCAAATTCGGTGAAACCTGACGGCAGTAAGATGCACAAGGCAATGGCGAGCGAAGCTTCAGGAAGAAATGCTTGTTGAACGTGTAGAGACTAGACGGCACCCACCTAAAGCAATCGTCAAGATTGTTATGGTGAAGGCATAGTCCAGGGAGTGGTGAAAGCCACAAAAACCAGAATCCGTTGGTGTTGTATTCGACTCACAGGGGCCACCAAAAAAGAAAAGGGTTAAGTTCTCACGTAACCCTTTTTGTTTTAACTCAAAGGAAGTCTTATCTACATTTGTAAAGTGCGTATGTTCGCTCGCCAAACTTCTTAGATTCACCTTTAACAATGGTGTCGGAATTATCCTCAACAGCAGCATTTCGTGCCATTTGTAATAAATTTTCTTCAACCTCTTTTTCGCCTCTATTCACAAACCAAACTTTAGAAAGTACGCTAGAAGTCACAGTTCCTTTTGATTCACAGCCAGACACTTGCTTAGCATCAACGACAGCAACTTTTTCAGAGCCGGGCTTAACGTCGAGGAATGCACTGGCGCAACCAGAAAGTAAAGTGGAACTTAATAATGTGGTCATAATAAATTTTGTAGTTATTTGCATATTCGCTCCTAAATAAAGCCATTATTATAATTCGATTAGCGTTACTTAAAGTAACGGTTTACATAACATCTTAACACAAAATCCTTTGCTTTTTCCCCTGCATGATCTTACATTTACAACATGCTCGTAAAAGTCAAAACCGCTTACGTCATCCTCCAGCGCGAACTCATTGTTTATCTGCGCACCGATAGTAATGTATGGCAATACCGCCTTAAGATCGATAACAAATAGATGGCAAGAACGACTAAAGAACGAGATCTAAACAAAGCCATAGAAAGTGTTTGATTTCGGTAGAAATATCTTTTGATAAGTGCTCAACTTTTATCATGACTTAGATCTCAATTGACGTTTATATTTTGAATCGGTAATTTTTTCAACATAGTCCAAGAATAGCATTAGCAAGAATGAAATTAAGAAATATAGAATAGCTATCATAATCAAAGGAAAGAATGCATCAAAAGTTCTACTGCGAATAATATCGCTGGCCTTTGTAAGATCCTGTACAGCAATATATCCTACGATTGAAGTCATTTTGACGAGGGAAATAAATTCACCTTTATATACCGGAAGAACTCTCTGGATGGTTTGCGGCAAGATGATGAATATAAAGGTCTTTAGCTTGTTAAAGCCCATCGCGATTCCAGCTTCCATCTGGCCTTTCTCAATCCCCTCGATACCGCTTCTGAAAATTTCTGCAACATAGGCGCCAAAGTTCATACCAAAAGCCACGGTCGCTACGATAATCGGATTAATATTCACTGAGCCAAACACTACATAGAAAATCAGCATTAGCAGCACAAGTACAGGCATGCCTCGCAAAATGCTGATGTAAATTTTCGCTGGCACATTGAGTAAGTTATTTTTGGACATTCTCATGAAGCAAACCACTGCGCCTAGCAGCGTACCGAAAATAGTGGAAAGAATTGAGATTAGGATAGTGGTTTGCAACCCACCTATTATAAGTAGATACCGTTTTTCCTCAATAATGTTGCTGCGAAAGCTATCAATTACACCTTGCAAAAACGATGTCCCATTTACTTTCCCAACATCACCATCTTTACTTGCGATATTCTTTTTAAGAGCAAAAGCGCTCATACCGATTTCAAAATAGGAATCTGCAAAATTGATTTTCTGTTTCCTTTCCTCGGTAATCATTAAAGTTACAGCAATAAAGTTGATTTTTCCGCTGGATACTGCAGGTATAAGGCTTCCAAATTCCATATCGTCAAAACGGATATCTTTTCCAAGGTACGCAGCAAATCTTTTAGCGAGCTCAATATTCATTCCAATATTTTCATTATCTTTCACCGTTACAAAGGGCAAGCCACCATCGCTTACATGTCCAGCAACCAAAAGTCCATTTTTATTTGGAGTTTTAATTTCGGGCATTATCGGGTCATCTTGTTTGATCCACCTATTAATAATTTCTTCATATAAACCACTTGATTTAATGGATTTTAAAAATTCATTAAATTTTTGCTGAAGTGCAGTATTGTCTTTACTAAAGCCAAATGCCACTGGCATGATTTCGAAAGGTTCTCCAATCGTGCTAATGTCTGAATTCGTTTTTAGGATTTCTTTAAGAGAAATGCTGTTATAAATACCCACATCAACCTTTTGTGTTTTGACTGCGAGCAGCACATCGGAGGGAGATTTATATTGGTGAATCTCAGCTTGAGGATAATGTTTGTGTGCGAACGTATCGTGTGTAGAACCAAGCATTACACCAATATTTTTATTGTGAAGATCGTCTAGCGAGGCTAACAAATGATCCTCGGGATTTTTAGTAGAGGGAACGTTAACATTTTGCTTAAGTGCGAATACTTTCGTGCCCTCGAAGTAATATGGATCAGAAAAATCGATTTGTTTTTTTCTTTCATTTGTAACATAAATGGAACTAGCGATCATGTCAGCTTTGCCAGTTGAGACCGCTGCAATTAGACTCCCGAAATCCATATTTAGAAACTTTATATTTTTACCTTCAAATGCAGCAAACCTTTTTGACAGCTCAATATCAAAACCAATTAATTGATTATCTTTTACGATTGTAAATGGCAAATTACCATCGCTTACACCTACTAATAGAGTTGCATCTGTTTTCGGCTCAGATATTTCAGGCATAACAATTTCACCCTTGATCATCCACCTATTGACCATGTCATCATAAATGCCATTTGCTTTAATTTCTGCTAAGAAAGTATTGAATCTATCTTTTAGTTGATTATTTTTTTTGTTAAAACCTACACCAACATCGAAGGAGAAAAGTGTTTCACCTAATAAAGCAAGTGACTTGTCCTTTTTAAAAATCTCTCGCAAGGGTTCGGCATCATAGAGTGCCGCATCGATTTTGTTGGTTTTTATTGCAAGCAGAATGTCACCAGAGTTTTTGTATTGAAGTATAAGTGCATTTGGGTAATGTTCTGTCGCGTAACTTTCATGAGCAGAGCCAAGCAATACACCAATTCTCTTATCTTTAAGGTCATCAACAGAACTAAGCTTTGCTGTGGTGGCATCGCTAGGATGTCCGACTGTATTTGCGTTTGATAAACTTGGAAGGAGAAGCGCGATTGAAAGAATACATATTTTTAGCATTTTTTGATTGCCTCTATTTTGCAGAATGTATCATACTTCCTTTTATATAAAATCATTATATTAAAAAGTTAGTTGAGCCCTTTCAACCTTATCGTTGAGCCTTGGCGCAGCAGGTTTTGTCGTGCAGATACCTCTATTAATTAATAAGTCTCAAGCGATTAAGGAATTTAAGAAGTTGGTTAATGAATACACGTCCCCTAATACAGTTACTAAAGTGGTTGCTCCTGAATATCAGCTGACCAATAGCAAGCTCACCAAGTAGATATTTATGCTGGGATTACAGACACTTCGCTTATATGAAAAAAGTGCCTTTGTGGCTAATTGGTAATCGGCTAAAATTAATCCCAGGACAGTACTTTGATGAAAGCTTCTTAGATAAGCCTAAAGCCTACTTGTATTCGGATAACCATTTAAGGAAGCGATGTTGGATCCGTTTAAACGTATAGCTGGACGACCTAGGAAGACTCAAACTAATTAGACTGCATTTAGAAGGATATCTTGACGGGTATCAGTGTATTTGGTTGTTGCTCATGATGGTATCAAATGCGGTGAAACCATTCGGCAGCAATGCACAAGGCAATGCCGAGCGAAGTTTAGTGTGAAAGCACTTTGAACGTGTAGGGACTAGACAGCGCCCACCTAAAGCGAAAACGATGGTGAAGACATAGTCCAGGCAGTGGTGAAAGCCACACAAAGCAGAATCCGTTGGTGCTGTGTTCGAATCACCCGACCCACCATTTTATTAGTCATAAACTGTCGTCAATCGTGCTTTTAATTGCACTTATACGTTACGATAATTCCTTACTAGGTAATTCCCCACTGCGCATCCTAAAATAATCGCAGCATTAATGGCCATTCATTTTACCAATATAACCAAACCAATCTTCCTGGCTCAAGCAAGAATCCATTGAAAGTTTAGCTAAGCTCATTGCCTGGAACTTCCACAATAGCTTTCTTTTTAAAAATGGATTCAATTTTTACCAAGCCACACTGCCTTCTATACCAACACTTTTACTATCAGCCCAAGGCATAAGCTGCACTTTGTTGTTAAATGCATCGGTAAAAAACCAGCCGCTGCCTATACCAATTGCCGCTCCAGCGATCACATCGCGCCAATAGTGCTTATTGGCACCCACGCGGGCAGAACCGGTTAATGTAGCTAAAGCATAGGCTGGCATCCCCACTTCCCAGCCGTAGCGTTTATATATGGTTGTAGCAGAGGCAAAGGCAAGCGAAGTATGCCCAGACGGGAAGCTGTTGTTGTCACTTTGGTCAGGGCGTTCTGCATGAATGACGGCTTTTCCTAATTGAGATATGCCTGTTGCCGTACCTAAACTATAGACCGCTTGACGCGCCCCTTCCCAGTCATCTTTGGCAACGGGTAAAATAAGCGAGCCGCCAATGAGGGTAGCCACACCAACATCACTTATATTGGCCCATGTTTTATCGCTAACCGCACTTGCATTAGGGCTGTAAAACAGCCAGATGGAAAATAAAAAAGTAAAAATGCGTGATTTCATACGATACCTCCATTATTAATAAGTCAACTTTTTAAAGAAAAATAAAACACAAAATAATATCCTGCTTTTAGCCAAAATGCATGGGCAAGACAAGGGCCGTGGATTCATTACTAGTGAATGACCCACTGCGCATCCGACACCAAACATATTCCACCGTATTTTTTTAAAACCGGACGAATTGATTCAATCATTTCTGCTATGACTTCTTCAGAGCATGCCAGAACAATCGCTACATTTTCAAATTTTTCACCAAAAACCTGATCTTCGCGCATGCCTCTCTCACCATTACCAGCGACATGCTTGTATAAAGTGTAATGCTCAAGATGATGGGCTTTTAGTAAATTAATAATGGTTTCTTTTTCTAGGGCTTCCACTATTATTTCCACCCGCTTTACGTGCTTCATTGTGCCTCCTGATTAAACGGCAATTTTTGCCATGTAATAATACAAAGGGATGCCTGCCAAGACATTAAAAGGAAAGGTCACGCCCAAACTTAATGTTAAATAAATCGATGGGTTGGCTTCAGGAACAGCCATTCTCATCACAGGAGGCACGACTATGTAGGAAGCACTAGCAGCTAGCACGCCCACCAAAGTGGCCCCACCGATAGAAAAGTGAAGCACGCTGGCGCCAAGAATAACACCAATAAAGCCGCCTAAAATAGGCATGGCTATGCCAAAAAATACCAAGTAAACGCCTACTTTTTTAAAGTCGTTTAACTTTTTCCCCGCCTCCATGCCCATGGCCAGTAAAAAAACACACAAAATGCCATAGAACAATTGGTCAAAAAACGGTTGCACGTTAATCATACTTTTATCGTTTGAAACATAGCCAATCAACAACCCCCCTAATAGAAGCAAGATGCTTCCATTAGTAAACGCTTCTCGAACGATGGTTTGCAAACCCTGCGTGGCATTGATCTCTTTTTGTTCAGATTGCGCGCGCATCCAAAACACCATGATTAAGCAAATTAATATGGCCGGCGTATCCATGATGGCCATCATGATAATGGGGTAGGGCTCAAAGTAAACATTGTGCATTTCAAGGAACGCCAAGGCCGTAAGAAAAGTGCCCGCACTCACGGATCCATAATGAGTAGCGATAGCAATAGCATTAAATTGATCCATTTTGCTTGATAATCGGATTAACCAATAGGCCAACAACGGCATTGTCATCCCCAACAGTATCGCTACAGAAATTGCAGGCAAGGCAGAAGTAAGCTGAGTATGTGCCAATTCCTTTCCGCCATGTAAGCCTATACTAATGAGAAGATAAATAGTTAAAGACTTGGTCAGATCAGTGGGTAACTTTAAATCAGAACCTAATGATTGCGCGGTCAATCCTAAGCAAAAAAATAAAACCGCAGGTGTAAGAAGTGTATTTAAATCCATTATTGTTTAACCAATTAAAAAACACATTATTATCCTATTTGATTATTCTGTAAAATAGATATAAAATATATTCAATTCTTTAATTAAGAATGAAAAATGAAAAATTTAAATTACAACCACCTGTATTATTTTTGGGTCATTGCAAATGAAGGCAATCTAGGTCGAGCAGCAA
Organism: Methylotenera oryzisoli; assembly: GCA_943333775.2. Lineage (GTDB taxonomy): Bacteria > Pseudomonadota > Gammaproteobacteria > Burkholderiales > Methylophilaceae > Methylotenera > Methylotenera profunda. Next base: position 13,291 of record CALQUO020000004.1, on the reverse strand, counting down.
AACTGCTGCTGGTGTCACAATCTGCTTTATCGACTCAATTAAAAAAGTTGGAGTATCAACTTGAAACCAATCTATTCGACCGAGAGGCCCGATCCCTGCGGCTTACTGAAACGGGTAGACTTACTTTAGAGTACGCGAATACGATATTTAGTTTAGGCAACGAGTTAACAAGCGTATTGCGGCATAACAAAAAAAATAAACCTTCTTTTAAAGTTGGCATTGTTTCAACCCTATCAAGAAATTTTGTTGAAAACTTCATCAGGCCTTTATTAAATAATGACGATTTAGAATTGCAAATCGACTCAGGTAACCAATTAGAATTGATGAATAAGTTAGCTAAATATCAGTTAGATGTTGTGTTATCCAACCACCGACCTGTCAATTCGCCAGACCATTCCTATAAGGTTCAGGTGATAGCCAAACAACAAGTGAGCATCATAGGCAAGCCATTGGCTGCTAACAAAAAATTTGATCTAAAAAAAGACTTAGCCAAAACACCTATGCTGGTTCCTGGACAAGGCAACGAAATGCGCCTCATGTTCGATGCATTTTGCAAAAAACACGGATTAAATTACGATATCATGGCTGAAATTAATGACATGCCAGCCCTAAGATTGCTGGTTCGAGATTCGAATTACATTGCCTTGATGCCTAAGGTAGTGGTGCAAGATGAAATCATGAATCACACCTTAGAGGAATATTGCAAAATAACCGGGCTTTATGAGCATTTTTATGCAATCCACATGGAAAGGCACATTGATTCGGACATTTTTAATACTTTGCTTAGTCGTGATAACGACGAAGTGTTAAATAATTACCCCATATCCTAGAAAAGACTGAGGCACTAATTTGAGCGAAAAAACAAAAAGCCCTGCGGATAGACTGCTCGAACTCATCCGTCTTGAAAAGAAAGATTTAATCACCCTGCCTTTTCTGGTATTTGCTTATGGTGTGATTAGCATCGCCACCCCTGTTTCGGTCCAAGCACTGGTCAACGTGGTGAACATGGGCGCCGTATTGCAGCCACTTTTTGTCATCAGCCTCATTTTGTTTGTTTTGCTGCTTCTATCCGGCGCACTGTATGTGTTTGAAGGCTTCATTGTGGAGCTTATACAACGTCGCATTTATATCCGAACTGCTATTAACACCGCCCAAAATACCCAAAAAGTTGAAATCAGTTTATACGACAAAGAAAATCCGGTTGAGTTGATTAATCGGTTTTTTGATGTTGACACCATACAAAAATCAGCCGCTACCCTCTTAACCATTAGCCTAATATCCCTTCTTCAAGTCATCATTGGAAGCATAATTTTACTTTTTTACAGCGTTTATTTTGCCTTTGTGGTGATGATGATTATCGGATTTTTGATATTTATTGTCCGCTCGTTAGGACGTCATGCTACCGAAACGGCCATTGCAGAATCAAAGGCCAAATACGAAATGGCTTCTTGGCTAGAATCAATCGCTAAAAATATTTTTGTCTTTAAGTTTTACAAAGGCGATGAGCGAACGGCTAATCAAACCCAAGCCCTAGTTAAAAGTTATATTGAAAAGCGCTCTAAACATTTCAACATTTTAATTTGGCAAAATATCACCGCAGCAATCATCTACGCAGTCGGCGGCACAGCTCTGCTGGCCATTGGCGGTGGGTTGGTTATAAGGGGCGAAATCAATTTGGGGCAATTTGTCGCTGCAGAACTCATCATATTTGGGGTCTTGGCTGGACTAGTCCGTCTTGTTAGCAAGCTGGATTATTTTTACGACCTGTTGGCTGCCTTGGATAAAATTGGCGTGCTTGAAGACATGCCACAAGAGAAAAGTGGCGAACACATTCCGCATCAAGCAAAACTTCACTCACTCAAATTGAATGATGTGCACTTTGCTTACAGCCATTACATTAAACCACTGAGCAACATTAAGCTGGACCTACAAAAAGGACAAAACATCGCCGTTTTAGGCAACCCAGGATCCGGCAAATCCACTTTGCTAAAACTAATCGCTAAATTTCGCAGCCCCAGCGCAGGTCAAATTACCATTAATGAAATAGACCTAAGGCAGATAGAAAACGATGCTTTAAGAAACAACATGGGCCTAGCTGGACCAATTGAAATATTAGAGGGCACCATAAAAGACAACATTTGTTTGGAACGCCAGATCGATTTGGAGAAATTAAACACTGTGCTTCGAGAGCTGGGTTTGGAAAAGGAATTTAGTCTTTTCCCTCAAGGGATAGATACGGTCATTACCGCCTCAGGTGCCCCCTTGTCGAGCAGTCAGTTACAACGCTTGATGATTGCGCGCGCGCTGGCTGGAAGCCCTAGTTTATTGTTAATTGACGGCCTGCTAGACAGCTTCAATGAAAACGAATTAAATGCAGCAATTAATCTCTTTAATAATCACCATGATGAATGGATGCTCATAGTAACAACGCGTTTTGGACACATAGCAAAAAGATTCGATACCATTTTGGATTTAAACCAGTCCGCACTTAACCATGCATAACCATAACAACAATTTATACAAGGCTTCATATGATCTTGGCGAAACGCCAAAAATAGTAGGTCGTATATTTAAAATTCAGCTATGGCTGTTTTTTCTCGTGCCCATTTTTGCTTTGTTTTTACCTTGGCAGCAAAATATATCGGCATTCGGAAAAGTCACAGCATTGGCCCCTTTTGAAAGGGTGCAATCCATCGACGCGCCTATTCAAGGTTTGATTGCACAATGGCATGTTCAAGAAGCCTCAAAAGTTAAAGCCGGGGACCTGCTGTTGGAAATGCGCGACATAGACCCGCAGTTTAAAAATCGGATCGAATCCCAACGAGACAATCTATCCAACAAATTTGCAGCAAAGAAAGAGGAATTAAAATCGTATCAGCTGCAACAAAAAAACCTTAACTTAGCAAGAGACGCAAAAATAGCCGCGGCAAAATTTAAACGCGACGTGGCTCAACAGAAAATTAACGCTGCATCTGAATCCATGATATCCGCTCAAGCCTCACTGGTTACTGCAGAGTTTCAAGTTAAACGCATGCAAAGGTTACTGCAAGACGGCCTTGTTTCAAAAAGAGACGTTGAAATCGCTGAACGTGACCATGAGATTGCTAGACGTACTTTTGGTAGCTCTCAAGCACAACACGAATCGGCTATGGCAGAGGCCAAATCCGCTGCGGCAGATATACGGCAAATTCAATCCGACACACAAGCCGAACTTGATTCAACTGCCGCTGTAATTAAAAAAATCTACGCCGAAGTGATGGATTCGGAAAATACCCTTACCAGCTCTGAAATAGCGCTTTCCAGGCAAGACACGCAAAAGGTGTTGGCACCTCGCGACGGCGTAGTGTTTAGATTGCCATTTAACTCCTCATCGCAAATCGTGGCACAAGGTCAGCCTCTGCTCATCATACAACCGAACACCAATTCGCCGTCTGTTGAACTGATGGTGGATGGACGAGATGCCCCACTAATCACTAAAGGCAGCAAAGTGCGATTGGAATTTGAAGGTTGGCCTGCATTACAAGTACCCGGTTGGGCAAAAGTGCGAGTCGGTACATATGGTGGACAGGTCGCTTTTGTCGACCCAGTCGACAATGGCTCCGGCAACTTTAGGGTAATGGTGGTGCCAGATCGCAGCGAACAACCTTGGCCACAAGCCAGTTTTTTAAGACAAGGCCTCACGGCAAAAGGGTGGATCTTGCTTGAAAATGTCAGCATTGCTTACGAATTATGGCGTATTTTTAATGGCTTCCCGCCTCGCATTCCAGTTGAAAATGACCAAAGCAAAATCGTCAATCAGGCAAAAAAATGAGTCGGCTAAAGGGCGCGTTTTTTAAGTCTTCACCTGCCCTCCGGGGCGTATTGATCTTGAACACAATAAGTGCATTGCTGCTCACGCAGTTAGCCTTAGCCGCTGACCATGCTAGCGACTTGCCGCCAGAAAAACATACCCTTATATTGGATCAAGCCATTCAATTCAAACCAGAAAGTTACACGGATGGCACTCCAAAAGACCTGAATAAGGCATTAAACGAATACAAACAAAAAAAAGAGCAACAAGCCAAGCAAATACAGATAGATTTAAAAGGCGCCTTGGCTGAGATTGATAAACCCATTGCTAACAATTTGACTTTGAACAAAGCCGCCGCCCAAGCGCTAAATATTTTAGAGGTTCGGACGAAAGCGTTGAAAAATAACTTAGCTATAGAGGTAAGCCAACTTGATCCTGCCATGGCGAGCGCATCACTGCGCCAAGAAAAAGCTAAGTTTGATAACATTATTTTTGCCTATGCCAAAAAAACAGGGCTTGATAGCCCAAAAAATGCAGGTAATTTAGTTGGCTTTTCATCTTTAACAGATCCAGAGCTTACCGGCGCGGAAGTTAAACTAACAAACCTAGCGCAATCCCTTCAAACACTAGACATCATGGCTGGGGTCAAAGTCCCATTAAGAAGCGGTGGCAGTGTTACGCTAAGCTCCCCCTTGGAAAATAAAAAAATAACGGGCGCATTAAACAGCAATGAATACAATAGCGCCTTAAGGTTTTCAGTAAGCCAACCTTTGCTTCGAAATGCCGGCACCCAGGTCAATGAGGCCAGCATCCGTGTTGCAGAATTTGATAAGCAAGCCATACAACTTAAAACAAAACTGCAAGCCATTAGAATTATCGCTTTAACCGATAAGGCCTATTGGGGACTCTACGAAGCATGGGCGCAACTGGACATTAGAAATCAGCAATACCAACTGGCTATTCAAAATTTAACCATGGTTAGAAAGCGGGTCAATGAGGGGCTGACGGCTGCCATTGAATTAAACCGAGCAGAAATTGGCGTGGCCGATAGGATGGAGGCGCTTATTATTGCAGAAACCAACCTAAAACTTGCACAACGCCAACTTCGATTCTTCATGAACGACATGGAGAGCGAGCAAAACAGTCTTTCGGTTATCAATACGACCACTGAACCTAACTTATTAAGGTACGAATTTGATCGAAACAAACTGATCCATGACGCGCTTAATGGAAGGCTGGATTTGTTAGAACTGGAGCTAAAACTATCTGCTGAAGCAGTGAACATTCAATATTTTGAAAATCAGACCTTGCCTTTATTCAGCCTTGATTACCACTACGGCGCCCTGTCCTCAACGGCTAATAATTTAGGCAACAGCTACCAGAATGTCTTTAATGGCCAATTTAACGAGTGGGCCATAGGCCTTAAATTTGAAATGCCCTTTACCAACGAAGCAAATAAGGCAAAATTAGACTACGCCGTTCAACAAAGAAACAAAAGCCTAGCGACCAAAAGACTGCAAACTTTAACCGTAAAAAAAGAAATTTACGATGCGCTGGATCAAGTTGAAAACAATTGGCAACGCATTTTGGCGGCTAGGCAGCAAGTGGTGATTGCTGGGTATAACTACGATGCAGAGTTAAAGCAATTTAACGAGGGGCTTAGAACCATGACAGAGGTACTTGAAACCCTGACTCGCTTGGGTGAGGCGCAAATAAAAGAAGTAAAGGCTGTGAGTGATTATCAAGTTTCCATGATTGATATTGCCTATGCAACCGGGACCATTTTTGGTTACACCAAACTGGACATAAATTAAAGCGATACTCATTTAGATTAAGCATAAAAAACTTAAGGCCTAAAGTGATTTTTTTGCTGCGGCAACAAACTCAGTGCCATCGTTTTAACAAGCTGACCTGCCCTGTAAGATTCCTAGCTATGCTATAATGCAATGTGTGTTGAATGACTCATATAGCCCAATCTTTTTCTGTTTCAAAACCTGAGCTATAGACTAGCTAGTATCTTCATTCGCATCTAATTTCTAACTGTGTTTAATCACAGCAGCGGTAATGGCTTGGACAAGTAATCACCAAGCAACTGCTTTTATCAGGCAAGCATCAAGGGGTTTACTATGGACGCAACGCTAATTCTGCAACATTTGAAGAAACATGGGCAATTAGCAGATTGGGAGATTGCCTCAGCCATGAATCTCACCGTAGCTAGTGTGCGTGACTGTTTAAGCAAACTGTCTGCTAAAGGCGATGTGTCACAATGCACGGTGATTCGTTTTTTGGATGGTCAGCCCATTGAGGGCATGTTGTGTAGAATTGCCGGCACCATTCCACCTAAAGCACCAGGCAGAAAACCTAACACCTAAGTATTAAGCTGTTCAATTCAATTCTGTTTGGTTGACTCAATAAATGGATCGTCAAACTGTCGGTCGTGTTCATCAAATATGCCTGCGATTTTTCCATAGAAAAGCCGATACACTTCTGCGGCACTGGTCTTATCAGTGACGGTGAAATAATTATCAGCTAAACCTTGCAAGGTTTTCATGATGTCTAAATGGGCTTGCCTATGGACTCGAAAATAATCGTTATTTTCACCAATGTTTGGCCGACTCAACATGATGCTTTCTTCATGATCAAAGTGCCTACCGGCTAAATCAATAATGTGAAATAAGAAAGAAGGCATGCGGCCATGACAAGATGTTTGCTGCTCCTTGGCGCAAATCGGCACATCGGAGTCCGGCTTCAAGCTGCAGGCACAGGCATCATGAAAATCAACCAGGTACTTTTCAAGCTGCTGATGCTCATTTTTGATCATTGCATAATCGCTTGGGGCTAATTTATTAATTGCTTTGCTGTGCACTAACATGTTGTATCACCTTTCTGATTCATGCCCAGCATAGGACATTACATCAATCAAAATCATCCGCGTCATGACCAACTGCATCAACTGATGCCGCTTGCTTTGAAGCTTGGAAGCCTGTTGCACTTAAATTTATGCGATAGGGGCAGCTCGCAAGGTGGCCTTCTAATTTGCCATTGATAACCGTTGTTTCTATTTTGCAATAAGCACAGCGATATCGATGCAATTGGTCTTCGAAGTGTTCTTGCGGGTAGTCTATATAAAACAATTTTTTCATCATCTGCCTCTAAGCGATTGTTTTTCTGCGTGTTCATTTTACTTTTTATTAGATCTTTGCCTAGGCTATCACTAGCCAATGGGTTGAGCAACTTTGAAACGTAATGAAGTGTTAATAATTATTAATAAGCATATTTTTGAATTCTTTAACAGTTAATTATTTTAGTAATCAATATAAATCTGTTTTATCAAAAATACCATGTCATTTAATAAGGAATAACTATGAAATTTGATTACTCAACTAATCCACCCACAGCATGGTTCGTTGAATACGGCGATTGGGTACCAGCAGACCCACGAGATGTGATGCAGTGCAATGTTTGTCAGAAGTATTTTGTAAATACAGATCTTTTCAACAGAACACCAATCTGTAGTACAGGTTGTAGATTGAAAAAAGCCGAAGCTAGATTGTAATTAATGACAGCTTTGTGGAATGCTGATATACATGTCATCCATCGTCAATGGGCCATAAGTGTCGGTTATGAAGCGTTTACTAAAGTTGTTGAAGTCCACTGCGCAAAATTGACTATTTGACTACCATTAGGGTAAAAGGATAAACATAAGCTTGTAAGGTCACGAAAATGCCTACGAGGGAAGCTAAAGCAATCGAATGGAAAAACACAAAACGAAGAATTTCTCCTTCATGATTCACCCACCCTGTAGCAGTAGAGGCAACAACTATTGATTGGGCATCAATCATTTTCCCCATAACACCGCCTGAGCTATTTGCGGCACCCATTAGATTTTCAGGTAGGCCCAATTGATTCGATGCAATCTTTTGCATCCCCCCAAATAGAACGTTTGAGGCAGTATCAGAACCTGTCATTGCGACACCCATCCACCCCATTAAAGTACCTAGGAATGGATAAAACATACCCCCATTAGCGAATGCAAGTCCCAAAGTTGTGTCGCCTCCAGAGAAGCGAGTAACCATGCCAAGACCTAACATAAGAAAAATTGTCAGCAGTGGGTATCGAACTAGCCACACAGTTCTTCCAAATATCGCCACTATCTCTTTGAGTTTATATTTCATTGCTATAGCGCTCACAATCGCAGCTAGAAGAATAACTGTGCCTGTGGATGATAAAAACCCAAATGTATAAACCGCAGATTCCTTTGTTGGGCTAACAACAGCTGGCGGTACTTTTTCAACTAAATTATGTAAACCAGGAATTTCAAACGAAGGAGAAAATATACTGTTTAACCAAGCCTTAATCGAGGGTAGTCCAAACACAAAGACAAATACCATCAAAATTAACCAAGGCATCCAAGCGCGAATTAACTCACCACGGGTGAAGGCTACCAATGGTTCGGTACTCTGATTACCTCCAGATGAATCATGCCCTGTTAGATTGGCTGATAGCCATATTTTTTTTGGTTGCCATATGCGAAGGAAAAAAATTAAAGAGAGCATAGAAATAATAGCAGCAATAATATCAACCAGCTCTGGCCCAATAAAATTGGAAACAAGAAACTGAGGAATAGCAAAAGATAAGCCTGTTACTAAAATCGCTGGCCAAACTTCCATCATAGCTTTGCGGCCTACGAATGCCCAAATAAGCCAGAATGGAATTAAGACGGAAAAGAAAGGCAACTGTCTGCCAACCATTGCCGTAAGGCTCATCAAATCATAATCATGTACCGTAGCCATCGAGATGATGGGGGTGCCAAGAGCTGCAAAAGCAACGGGGGCCGTATTAGCGATTAAAGATAATCCGGATGCCGCAAGGGGCGTAAAACCAAGCCCAAGTAAAATGCCAGCTGTGATTGCAACTGGTGCTCCAAAACCAGATGCTCCCTCAAAAAAAGCGCCAAAACAGAAAGCAATTAATAATACTTGTAATCGCCTGTCTTGCGTTATAGATGTCAATGAAGCCTGCAAAATTTTAAAGCTTCCATTTTGCAGTGTCAGTTGTTGTAAAAAAATGATATTTAAAACAATCCATCCAATTGGCATAAGTCCTGTAATCCCACCATACAAAGCTGCTGAACCTGCCATACTTAATGGCATACCATAAACAAAAATTGCTACTAATAAAGATGCTAGAAGACCTAAACTTGCTGCTATATGGGCTTTAATATGAAAAAATCCTAATGAAACCAACATTACGGCAACTGGCGTGAATGCGAGTAGTGTTGAAATAATCATATTGCCAAATGGGTTGTAAGCCTGCTGCCATATCATAATTTAGGATCCTTTTTGAGACTCAGAAATACAATTGATAAATATGCTTCAACACTCAAACAATATCTAATTTTTTCAATGCATTATAAAACTGCCACACACCAAATATGTATCTATGTATAGAATACAATAACATATAAAAAAATTTATAGTAAATTTGATCCGTATTAAGGGAAGCCATTATGATCAATAGTGTTGATTTAGTAGAGAGTTGCTCTTATCACGAATACACTAAAGCTGTTGACCCTATTTTGGCGGGCACAATCTCACGCGTTCCATTCGCGGCGTTTAGTTCGGATCTATACAAAGAAAATAAAACCTGCACTATCCCGCTCGACATAAGCAAACAACTTGGATGCGAAGGGCCAGCCACAAGCCCCAGCCTTTGTGCTAATTTCGTTAAGATTCTAGCTGGCGAATGCATAAACCATAAAATTAACGCAACTTCGCAAGTTTTTTACATCATGCACGGATTAGGTCGGACTGAGTTTGATGGGGTTTCTGTGCCTTGGAAAACTGGAGATTTTGTGGCATTACCCGCAGTTAACAACTTAATTCATTTTGCACAGCAGGACTCACTTTTCTATTTGGTGCACGATGAACCACTTTTGCATTATCTTGGTGTTAAAGCTTCTACTAAGCGTTTTAAACCAACACTTTATACTTCAGAGGAAACTTTAGAAGAATTAAGAAAAATTAAAATGGAAGGCGAAAATGTTAATCGAAACCGTATTAGCGTGATCCTCGCAAATAAAGCAATAGATCAAACTTTAAGTATTACACACACATTATGGACTATGCTTGGCGTTCTACCAAAGGGAGCTGTTCAACTACCGCACAGACATCAATCTGTCGCCCTAGATTTAATCCTAGACTGTCAGCCAGGTTGCTATACGCTCGTTGGCACTGCCATAAATTCAAGCGGTGGCATAATTAACCCAACTCGTGTTGATTGGAAATCTAATTCAGCTTTTATTACACCACCTGGTTACTGGCATGCGCATTTTAATGAATCAAATTGTGACGCCAATTTTATTCCAATCCAAGATGCCGGCCTTCAAAATTATTTAAGAACTTTGGATATTAAATTTACATTACCAAATGCTACTTTGCCAACAATTTAGAAACTTTTGTATCATAAAAATCCGTGGCTTAAAGTGGTTTTTATTTATCGGTATGGCGAGTAATTTCAATCATATTAAAAAACACCATCATCTGCGAGTGCCTTCTTTGGATCGATAGTGAAGTTTTTCAGCGACTGCTTTAGAGTTTTTTACTTTTTTCAGAAAAGCTGAAGCTGAAACTTAATTAAGTCAGTGTTATTAATTTTATTAAGTTTGATTTTGTTGTGCGCCGAGGGCTTTAACCAGTTCGGCTATATCCCACTCGCAACCACCACAACCGGTTAACGCGCCGCTGCGTTGTGAGATTTCATCCACATCCAAACCTTGCTGAACCAGTTTTTCTATATAGCCTCGGGTTGTACCGCTGCATTGGCAGATTATCTCGTCTGCGGGTTGAAGTTGATTGGTGGTAGACATAATTGAGAAGGGGAAAAATATAGACTAAATTATAAGACTAGATATTTTAAATTGGCGTACTTTTATCATTCCAAATGAGAATTAGTCCGTTTTGTAAAATAAGGATGAACTTAGAAATTGCATAAATAGGGCTCAGGCTTTCTCCTCAGAGTGCACCTATAGCCGTAAAAAAAGCCCCACATCCGTGAGGCTTTAAAATTTGGGGTGGCTGATGGGGCTCGAACCCACGACAACAGGAATCACAATCCTGGACTCTACCAACTGAGCTACAGCCACCATAGAGACTCTAAAACATGGTCTGCCCGACAGGAATCGAACCTGTAACCCCCAGCTTAGAAGGCTGGTGCTCTATCCGGTTGAGCTACGGGCAGATATTGGGTTACAAGGGTTAAATACGGCGCAATTAGTACGCTCCATATAAAACTTTTCGGGCTGACATTTAATAAAGCAACTGAGCAATTCAATTGCAAACTGTTGGTCGGCGTGGAGAGATTCGAACTCCCGACATCCTGCTCCCAAAGCAGGCGCGCTACCAGGCTACGCTACACGCCGAAGGGCAGAAATATACTGCAATCCGAGCTTTAGGTCAATTCTAATATGTTAAAATGATGCTTTATTTTTAATAATTGTTCCATATTAAGCAGCCCTATCCAATGACAGCGAAAATAATTGATGGTAAAGCCATTGCCACCACCTTACTCGATTCTATCAAGTTGCGCATTGACGCAAGATTCAAAGCAAATAAGCGTGCACCCATTCTAGCCGTTGTGCTCATAGGCGGCGATCCTGCTTCGGCCATCTACGTGCGTAACAAACGCTTAGCATGCGAAAAAGTTGGCATTAAGTCACTTTCCTACGATTTGCCAAGCAGCACCAGCGAAGCCGAATTGCTAAAGCTGATTAAACAATTAAATGAAGATAAAACTGTTGATGGCATCTTGGTGCAGTCGCCCTTGCCTGCTCACATCAAAGACGAACACATCATAGAGCAAATTAGCCCAGACAAAGACGTGGATGGCTTTCACCCATATAACATAGGACGCTTGGCAGTACGTCAACCTACCTTACGCTCTTGCACTCCATTTGGGGTGATCAAGCTATTGCAAGCGGCCAATATTTCCTTGATCGGCTTGGATGCCGTCGTGGTGGGGGTGTCCAATCATGTAGGCCGCCCTATGGCATTGGAATTGTTGTTGGCCGGTTGCACTGTCACCAGTTGTCATCGCCACACCAAAGATTTAGCCAAGGCCATCATGCAAGCTGATTTGGTCATTGCCGCCGCAGGCAAACCGGGCTTGATAAAAGGTGAGTGGATTAAGCCTGGGGCGATCGTGATCGACATCGGCATTAACCGATTAGCCGATGGCAGCATAGCCGGTGATGTGGATTTTAAAACTGCGAAAGAACGTGCCGCATACATTACGCCAGTTCCCGGTGGCGTGGGGCCAATGACTGTCGCCACCTTAATGGAAAACACCTTGCTGGCCCTGGAGCTTAGCGAAGCCGCCTAATCAAATTTTTCAAAGCATTCAAGCCATTAGACTAGTTTTGCATGAATGCTTTATTCGGTGTACACTCACGCGCTAATTTTGTAAGCGCACGTTTAATTACGTTTTTTAGAATTTACTTAAGTATTTGGAATCCAAACATGGCAGCCGTTACTAATAAACAATTTACTCCTTATCAGCCTAAAGCCGATGAGCAATACATGAGCAAAAATCAGCTCAACCATTTCCGTAAGATTCTGAATGAATGGAAACTGGAATTAAGCAACGACTTAAACCGAACCGTGCACACCATGCAAGATGAAGTGACGATGTTTGCTGATCCTAATGACCGAGCTAGCCAAGAAACCGACATGACTTTAGAGTTGCGCAACCGCGATCGCGAGCGCAAATTAATCAAGAAAATCGATGAAACCCTCCGTAACATAGACGGCGGTGAATACGGCTATTGCGAAGGCTGTGGCATAGAAATTGGTCTAAAACGCTTGGAAGCCAGACCGACTGCCACGCTTTGCATAGACTGCAAAACGTTGGATGAAATGCGCGAAAAACAAGTCGCAAAATAGAACAGAAAAAAGGCCGCTAAATGCGGCCTTTTGTTTTCACCCTCACTCCCACTCTAAGGCCGGGTAAAGCGTATTGACATTGCGCCTATTGGCCACATCAAACAACAGCCATTTGTCTTTTTCAGATGCTGCAGCAGTGTTCATCGTGGCCTCCATGCTGACACCTTGTTTAATGCTGGCACGTATGTCGTTTAATAAAATCTGCAAATAGGTTTGCGCCTTATTCATATCCACCACACCGTCTTGGCTAACTGGACCGTGGCCGGGTACAACTTGCAAAGCGCCACTGAGTTTTAGTTTATCCAGTTCGGCTATTAAGCCTTTCACGTCACCCTCAAGCACTGGCGTGCGCTCTATAAACAACAAATCACCGCTAAACAATGTATGCGTTTGGCTGTCCATGGCCGTTAAATCGGTATGGGTGTGTGCAACCGGGTGTGCCGTTAGCACCAGCGATCTGTCACCCAAATCCAAAGTTAAACTGCTTTTAACCGCGATGCTGGGCTTAACCAATATGGTGCCCAAGGCATCTTCACCCAACAACTTAGCATTTAATTTAGCG
>CALQUO020000003.1 GCA_943333775.2 Methylotenera oryzisoli | reverse complement strand
TGCCATTAAGTCACCGCCAGCTAATGCTAGCGGGATGGCTTGCGCCTGAATTGGGGTGGGGGTGGTGTACCCTGAATCGGTCAGTGCTCTGAGTAACTCGGGCGCCAAGCCTAAGCTGTCAAACTGTACAGTTTCTGTCATTGTTTCTCTCTAATTAGGGGTCGGGAGTTAGCATGGCCTGAATACAAGCGATGCCATTCCCAGCCGCTAGGTTCTATCCTTAATTATGCAAAGCTACGTGGACGACGCGGTGCATTGCTGCCTGCATTCGCATTGCCAAAGCTACGCGTGTCGTTATTGGCACGAGCTGGACGGCTGTCCGGTCGGGCGCTATCACGACGTTGCGGTGCAGCAGAGCGATCGCCACGGGCAGCATCGTTGCGGCCTTCGTAACGGGCGCCCAATACGCGGTTGTCACCACGGTTGGCGTCTTGACGGTTGCCACGGCTGTCGCGGTTGCTGTCGCCACGAGGCGCGCTAGCGTTGTCACGTGAGTAAGGTTTTTTGCCAAAGGCAATGCTGTCACCAAAGCTGCGGTTAGGCGCGCCAGCTGCTGGGCGGTCACCTTGTGGGCGGGCTGTGTTAGGGCGGTCAGAAAACTGACGCGGCCTATCATCAGTCGGCCTGTCGCTACGACCAGCGTAAGCGTTGCTTGGACGAGCAGCGGAATCACGGTTGCCACGGTTGTCATCACGAGCGCCATCGCGCGCTTGGAAGCCGCCTGTGTGCTCTGTGCGGGGACCACGGTCATTAAAGCTGCCACGGTCATCACGCGGTTTAAAGCCACCGCGACCACCTGGTTTGTGTGCATCACGGCGGATATCACCGCGATCACCACGGCCGTTACCTGGGCCATCCATTTTCATGGCGCGTTTAGGTTCAAAGCCCTCTATGGTAGACGGCTCCATGCGGTTGCCGGTGAATTGTTCAATTTTACGTAAGATGTGACGGTCTATATTAGAGGCAAAAGAAATCGCAATGCCTGTGTTGCCAGCACGGCCAGTACGGCCAATACGGTGCACGTAATCTTCAGCGAATTTTGGTAAATCGTAGTTAATCACGTGAGTGATGCCAGCTACGTCTATGCCTCGGGCTGCCACGTCGGTGGCCACCAAGACTTTAACGTCGCCTTGGCGTAATTTGGTCAAGGTGCGGTTACGTGCGCCTTGTGTCATGTCGCCATGCAATGCCGCCGTTTTATGGCCTGCCGCATACAAATCTTCCGCCAGCACGTCACAATGGCGTTTGGTTGAAGTGAAGATGATGACTTGATTCACTTCAGGTGCAATCAACAAATGCTCTAGCAATTTGTTTTTATGCGACATGTCGTCCACGTAATGCAAGCGTTGTTCAATATTGGCGTGTTTTTCTTTTTGCGTCGCCACTTGTATGGTTTTTGGGTTTTTCAATATTTGTCTGGCAATACGCGCAATGTCACCGTCTAAGGTGGCAGAGAACAACAGCGTTTGGCGCTCAGCAGTAAGCTGTTCGCAGATGCGTTCCACATCCGGTAAGAAGCCCATGTCCAACATGCGATCGGCTTCGTCCAACACCAACATTTGCAAGCGGGACAAATCAATGCGGCCACGCTCCATGTGGTCTAACAAGCGACCTGGGGTAGCCACCAAAATGTCTAAAGGCTGTGATAGCAATTTGTTTTGTAATGGGTATGGCATGCCGCCAACGATGCTCACGGTGCGGGCGCGGATGAATTTGCCATACTTACGCGCGGCTTCGTTCACTTGCGTGGCCAATTCACGGGTAGGCACTAAGACCAAAATACGTGGGCCACGGCTTTTTAATTCGTGTGGGGTAGCCAATAAGTTTAGGGCTGGCAACATAAAGGCCGCGGTTTTACCTGTTCCGGTTTGTGCGGAGGCCATCAAGTCATGACCAGCGGTCACAACAGGGATAGCCTGTGCTTGAATAGCGGTTGGAGTGGTGTAGCCTGATTCTTCAATAGCACGAAGTAAGGCGTTATCAAGATTTAATGATGCAAAAGACAAAGTAGACCCTTTCTAGCTTTTCGCCTATAAGCGATAAGCAATAGTAAATAAAACAAAAGGGCGCTAAGTAAAAACGGGCATATCCTTTGCACATAAGCGATGCAAATCAGCTCATGCCACAAGGGCAATATAAACGCAGAGGGTATTGGGTGTTCGTTAAATCAAGCTATGCACACAAAAGCAGTGTTCAATGTTGATAACAACAAGCTAATACAATCTTTACCAGCGCACGGGCACAGCCGCTAACCAGTAAAAATCGATACAGCTGATTTCTTGATAGTTGCTACAAACAATCACGAGCAACAGAAGGGTCAGGGCAATGATTCAAGCATTACCAAATAAGGCGTAATGCGAATGAAGCGCGCAGTATAAACAATTAATTGGGATTGTCAAATTAATAATTTAAGCGGGAAAATTAATTGGCCCTTAAGTATGTTAGAATCGCCGCCTTTCAATACTGGCTCCACACTATGTCAAGCACCCCTAGCAGCAGGAATTTAAGAAACGTCGCCATCATTGCCCACGTTGACCACGGTAAAACCACCATGGTAGACAAGCTTCTACAACAAGCCGGCACCTTTGCCGCTCACCACGCAGTGGTGGAGCGTGTCATGGACTCTAACGATTTAGAGAAAGAACGCGGCATTACCATTTTGGCGAAAAACACTGCCTTGGTTTACGAAGGCACACGCATTAACATTGTGGACACTCCAGGCCATGCTGACTTTGGTGGTGAAGTAGAGCGCGTATTAGGCATGGTGGACGGCGTGGTGTTGTTGGTGGATGCGGTTGAAGGCCCTATGCCACAAACCCGTTTCGTGACCAAGAAAGCCTTGGCTTTAGGTTTGAAACCCATAGTCGTGATCAATAAGGTGGACCGCCCAGGTTCTCGTACCGATTGGGTTATCAACCAAACCTTTGATTTGTTTGCTAACTTAGGCGCCAATGACGACCAGTTGGATTTCCCTATTGTTTACGCGTCAGCCATTAACGGTTATGCCATGTTGGACATGAAGACGCCTTCAGACAACATGCGCGCCTTATTTGAGACCATTCTTAAACACGTTTCGCCGCCTGCTGGTGACAGCAATGCACCATTGCAAATGCAAATTTCCGCTTTGGATTACTCGACTTATACCGGCCGCTTAGGCGTGGGACGTGTGACCAACGGTAAAATCAAAACTGGCCAGGCCGTGACTATCATGAATGGCGACAAACAAGTGGCAATGGGTAAAATTAATCAGGTCTTGGGTTTCCAGGGCTTAGAGCGTGTGCCAGTTGAAGATGCCGAAGCCGGTGACATCGTGATTATTTCTGGTTTAGACGACATCGGCATTGGTTTTACCATTTGCGACCGTGAGAACCCAGTGGGCTTGCCGCACCTAGGTGTGGACGAGCCTACCTTGAGCATGGACTTCATGGTGAACACCTCACCGCTAGCCGGTACCGAAGGTAAGTTTGTCACATCACGTCAAATTCGTGACCGCTTAACCAAAGAATTATTGGTTAACGTGGCCTTGCGCGTTGAAGAAACCGAAGATGCCGACGTGTTCCGCGTATCCGGTCGTGGCGAGTTGCACTTAACCATTCTGTTAGAAACCATGCGCCGTGAAGGCTTTGAAATGGCCGTGGGTAAACCTAAAGTGGTGTTCCGCGAAATCAACGGTGAAAAATGCGAGCCTTATGAAATTCTAACTGTCGATTTAGAGGACGAGCACCAAGGTGCTGCCATGGAGGAATTGGGTCGCCGTCGCGGTGAAATGCTCAACATGGAATCCGATGGTAACGGTCGTACCCGTTTGGAATACAAAATTCCAGCGCGCGGTTTGATTGGTTTTCAAGGTGAATTTTTAACCATGACACGCGGTACTGGCTTAATGGGCCACGTATTTGATGAATACGCCCCTGTGAAAGCCGACATGCCAGGTCGCCGTAATGGCGTGTTGATTTCCGCCGAAAAAGGCGAGGCCGTGGCTTATGCCTTATGGAAATTGCAAGACCGCGGAAAAATGTTCTCTGTGCCAGGCGATAAATTGTACGAAGGCATGATCATAGGCGTGCACAGCCGCGATAACGACTTGGTGGTGAATCCGATTAAAGGTAAACAACTGACCAACGTGCGTTCATCCGGTACCGATGAAGCGGTGCGCTTGATTACACCTATCGCCTTGTCATTAGAATCGGCGGTGGAGTTTATTGATGACGATGAGTTGGTGGAAATCACCCCAAAAACCATACGTATCCGCAAACGCCATTTAACGGAAAACGAGCGTAAACGCGCCGGCACCAATAAAGCTTAATTAGCGCCAATTTAAGCCTAATCAGCTTAGCCATAAAATAAACCCAGTCCACGCAAGTGGCTGGGTTTTTATTTAACTCTTGGGTGGGGCTATTTTAAGCCGGCATTCTTGGCATCTTGGTCCATGTGGCGTTTGAAGTACACGGAGAAGAACACCACCATGACTAAGACTATGGCAATAACAGCAAGGCTTTGCAGTCCGTAGTCAGTGGATAATAAATCGCTTAATAATTTCATGATGAAAGTCCTATGGCAAACACTGCATCATTGCAGTGCTTACCAATATGATCTTTTCATCTAGCCTGCGTATTGACCTAGGTCAAACGCAGGCTAGTTTAGTTTGGGATTACTCCACGCCTTGGCTGGCTAGGTAGTCTTCGTAGTTGCCGCTGAAGTCAACTATGCTGTCGGCCTTGATTTCAATGATGCGCGTGGCAATGGAGCTAACAAATTCGCGGTCATGGCTGACAAAGAACAGCGTGCCTTTGTATTTATCCAAGGCGGTGTTAAGCGCTTCGATGGATTCCATGTCCATGTGATTAGTCGGCTCGTCCATTAGCATGACGTTGGTGCGACCCAGCATCATTTTGCCGTAAAGCATGCGGCCTTTTTCGCCACCAGATAAGACTTTGACGGATTTTTTGGTATCGTCGCCCCCAAATAATAAGCGACCTAACATGCTTCGCACCACTTGGTCGTCGTCGCCCACTTGTCTAAAGCGAGACATCCATTCAAACAGGTCTTCTCCTTGCTCAAATTCGTATTCGTGGTCCTGCGCGAAATAGCCTATGTTGGCTTTTTCCGCCCATTTCACTTCGCCGTGCTTAGGCTGCAAATCGCCCGCTAGGCAGCGTAAAAAGGTAGTTTTACCAATGCCATTTTCCCCAATGATGGCGACTTTTTCACCGGCTTCAAACATCATACTGACGTCGTTAAACAATGGTTTATCAAAGCCGTGGCTCAGTTTTTTGATTTCCACGGCATTGCGGTATAGCTTTTCGCGCTCGTCGTATTCAAAGCGGATGAAGGGGTATTGGCGTGAAGACGGCTTGAATTCTTCGATTTTAATTTTATCTATTTGCTTGGCGCGGCTGGTGGCTTGTTTGGCTTTAGAGGCGTTGGCGGAGAAGCGACGCACAAAGTCCTGTAAATCCGCCACTTGCTGTTTGGCTTTGTCGTTGTCTTTGGCTTGTTGGGCGCGCGCAGCGGTGCTCGCTTCCATGTAATCGTCGTAATTGCCTGGGTACATGGCAATTTTGCCGTAGTCCATGTCGCAGGTATGCGTGCACACTTGGTTTAAAAAGTGCCTGTCATGCGAAATGATGATCATGGTGCAATCGCGGTTGTTCAACACGTCTTCTAACCAGCGTATGGTGTTGATGTCCAAGTTGTTGGTTGGCTCATCAAGTAGCAATATGTCTGGGTTAGAGAACAGCGCTTGTACCAATAACACGCGTAGCTTCCAGCCTGGTGCCACGGCACTCATCAAGCCATTGTGCTGCTCAATGGGGATGCCCACACCTAAAAGCAATTCACCGGCGCGCGCTTCTGCGGTATAACCGTCGTATTCGGCATACACGCCTTCTAGCTCGGCAGCGCGCATGTAGTCGTCTTCCGTGGCTTCCAAATTAGCGTAGATGGCATTTTTTTCTTGGTTGGCGTTCCACATTTGTTCGTGGCCCATCATCACCACGTCTAGCACGCGCTGGTCTTCGTAGGCAAATTGGTCTTGGCGTAAAAACGCCATGCGTTCGTGGCTGTCTATAGCCACGTTACCGGCGCTGGGCGTTAATACCCCAGCCAATACTTTCATGTAGGTGGATTTGCCGCAGCCGTTCGCGCCAATCAAACCGTAACGGTTGTTGTCGCCAAATTTAACGGACACGTTTTCAAACAATGGCTTGGCGCCAAATTGCACGGTGATGTTGTTGCTGATTAACACATTGAACCCTTAAGAGTGTTTAGTAGGAGTGGCACCCCTACGGATTAGTTAAAATTGGTTGTAGACGACGACTTCGTCCATGGCTAATTGACCGCCACGAGGGGCCGCTGCCTTTAAGGCTTTGCCTACCACGA
Source organism: Methylotenera oryzisoli (assembly GCA_943333775.2). Classification (GTDB taxonomy): domain Bacteria; phylum Pseudomonadota; class Gammaproteobacteria; order Burkholderiales; family Methylophilaceae; genus Methylotenera; species Methylotenera profunda. Next base: position 34,964 of record CALQUO020000003.1, on the reverse strand, counting down.
TAAACATGGTCGGAATATGGTCAGCCGGTAGATTAAGCATTTTGCTCACGGCCGCGAAGTCAAATCCGTCCATGGGGCAGGTGTCGTAACCCATTTCCTTCGCAGCCAGCATGAGAGTGGTGGCCGCCATGCCGCAAGAGCGCATGGCTTCATCGCGTTGCACCTGGTCGTTGTTTTGGTAGTAGTGACCTATCATGGGCACTAACAGGTCGGAGGCGGCTTTAGGCGCATTTTTCCAATAGCGTTCGGGTTGTTTAGCCCAAGCGTTTAAATCGGCAGTTAATACGATGAGCAAGGAGGCTTCTTCGACTTGTGCTTGATTCCAACTGGCTGCGCGTATTTGTTGGCGCAACACCGGATCGGTTACCAAAACGAAACGCCAGTTTTGGATGTTGAACGCAGTAGGAGAGAGCATGGCCAGCGACATGAGCTGGTTAATCTCTTGCTCGGACATCCGATGGTGTGGGTCAAATGCCTTGATCGAACGGCGTTCTGTTATGGCTTGCGTAACGTTCATGATGGGTAGTGTATGTCCAGAATTTCTAAATTTAGGTTTCCAGCAGGGCGCAGCCAGGTCACGGTATCACCGACTTTTTGGCCTATTAGTGATTTGGCTAATGGAGATACGTAGCTGACTTTGTTGATTCTAGCATCGGCTTCGTCTTCTCCGACGATGTGAAAGCTATGGGCTTGGCCAGCATCGTCTTGCACCGTCACACTGGCGCCAAATAATACGGTTTGATGGTCTTGTCCAGCTGGGTCGACCAGGATTGCACTGTCCAACCTGATTCTTACGTAGCGTAAGTCGCGCTCAAGTTCAGCTACTTTGTCTTTATTGAAAGAGTCGTCTGCTGATTTTTTTAAGGGGGCCAGCTCGGCCATCAAGGCGGCTTCTTGGTCCTGCAGTGCCAGCGCACCCGTTGGCGTCACGTAATTAGCAAATTCACTAATCGGGCGATCAACTAATTCTTCGCCACCGGCCTGTTCAAAGCGTTCTTCGTTTACAAATGCGCGACTCATAATTTATCCCTTATTCCCACTCTATGGTGGCTGGCGGTTTGCCGGAGATATCATAGACCACGCGGTTGATGCCGCGAACTTCGTTGATGATGCGATTGGATACCTTGCCTAATAAATCGTAGGGTAATTCGGCCCAGTGTGCGGTCATGAAATCACTGGTGATAACGGCGCGCAAAGCAACCACGAAATCGTAAGTGCGACCATCACCCATGACGCCTACCGATTTAACTGGTAAAAATACCGCAAAGGCTTGGCTGGTTAAGGCATACCAAGTTTGGCCGGTTTTGGCATCCACGGTGTTGCGTAATTCTTCAATAAAAATCGCATCGGCTCGGCGCAGCAAATCGGCGAAGTTTTGTTTCACTTCACCCAAAATGCGTACGCCCAAGCCTGGGCCTGGGAAGGGGTGACGGTAGACCATGTCGTGTGGCAAGCCCAATGCCACGCCTAATTCACGCACTTCGTCTTTGAATAAATCGCGTAATGGCTCCAATAGTTTTAAGCCTAAACTAGCCGGCAAGCCGCCTACATTGTGATGACTTTTAATGGTGACGGCTTTTTTGGATTTTGCGCCGCCTGACTCAATCACATCTGGGTAGATAGTGCCTTGCGCCAACCATTTGGCATTGGCCAGTTTTTTTGCTTCTGCTTGGAATACTTCAACAAACTCGCGGCCTATGATCTTGCGTTTGGCTTCCGGGTCGCTGACGCCGGCTAAATGACCCATAAACTGATCCATGGCATCGATGCGGATGACTTTAACGTGCAGGCGTCCTGCAAACATGTCCATGACCATGTCGCCCTCATTCAGGCGCAATAAACCATGATCAACAAACACACAAGTCAGTTGGTCGCCAATGGCGCGGTGGATTAGTGCTGCCGCCACGCTGGAATCGACACCGCCAGACAAGCCTAAAATCACTTCTTCGTCGCCAACCTGAGTTTTAATTTTGGCTACGGCTTCGCTGATGTAATCGCCCATGATCCAGTCCGGTTTGGCTTGGCAGATGCCGAGCACAAAGCGCTCTAACATGGCTTGGCCTAATTTGGTGTGGGTGACTTCTGGGTGGAATTGCACGCCATAAAAATGACGGTTTTCATCGGCAAAGGCCGCGATAGGCGTACTTTCATTGCTGGCGATTACTTTGAAATTGGGTGGCAATTCGGTGACTTTGTCACCGTGACTCATCCATACATCCAATAGGCCATGGCCGTGCGCATTGCTGCGATCTTGTAGGTCGTTAAATAACGCTGAATGGCCGCGCGCACGTATTTCAGCATAACCAAATTCACGCTTATGCCCGGCTTCTACCTTGCCACCCAGTTGCTGTGCCATAGTTTGCATGCCGTAACATATACCCAATACCGGCACGCCCAGTTCAAAAGTTGCTTGTGGCGCAAAGTCGGTTTCGTCTTCGTAGACGCTGGCATGACTGCCGGACAGTATCACGCCATCGGCGCCAAAATTTCGCACAAACTCATCGCTCACGTCACAAGGGTGAATTTCACAGTAAACATGCGCTTCGCGAATACGGCGAGCAATCAGTTGAGTGACTTGGGAGCCAAAATCCAAAATAAGTATTTTTGAGTGGGTGGTCATAGTGCTTCTAGAAACAAAAACTCACCACTAAGGCGTGGGGTCGCTGTGCCTTAGTGATGAAGGGGTTTAGTCTATACGGTAGTTGGGTGCTTCTTTGGTGATTTGCACATCGTGCACGTGCGATTCACGCATGCCGGCTGAGGTAATTTGAACAAACTCGGCTTTTTCACGCATTTCGGTGATGTTGCTAGCACCCACATAGCCCATGGAAGCGCGTAAGCCGCCCATCAGTTGGTGAATCACGGCAATGACGCTGCCTTTGTAAGGGACGCGACCTTCTATGCCTTCAGGCACTAATTTGTCTGCGCCGCTGTTGGTGTCTTGGAAGTAGCGGTCGCTTGAGCCTTTTTCCATGGCGCCGATAGAGCCCATGCCACGGTAAGATTTGTATGAGCGGCCTTGGAACAATTCGATATCGCCCGGCGCTTCTTCGGTACCAGCAAACATGCCGCCCAGCATGACGCTATAAGCACCAGCCGCAATGGCTTTAGAGATGTCGCCAGAGAAACGGATGCCGCCGTCAGCAATAAACGGCACGCCGCTTTTTGCTAAGGCATTGGCTACGTTGGCAATCGCACTCACTTGTGGCACGCCTACGCCAGCAACGATACGGGTAGTGCAGATGGAGCCAGGGCCTATACCCACTTTGACGCCGTCCGCGCCGGCATCAACCAACGCCAATGCAGCGCTGGCAGTTGCGATGTTGCCGCCTATGACTTCGATGTGCGGGAAATGTTTTTTAACCCAAGTGACACGGTCTAGCACGCCTTGTGAATGGCCGTGCGCGGTGTCTACCACAATGACGTCAACGCCGGCTTCAGATAAAGCGGCCACGCGTTCTTCCGTGCCTTCACCCACACCCACGGCTGCGCCGACGCGCAAGCGGCCTTGTGCATCTTTACAGGCGTAAGGGTGGTCAGTGGATTTTTGGATGTCTTTAACAGTAATGAGGCCTTTAAGCGTGTCGTTAGCGTCTATCACTAACACGCGCTCTAAACGGTGTTGATGCAATAAACGTATGACATCGTCTTTAGCAGCGCCTTCACGCACGGTAACCAAACGGTCACGCGGTGTCATGATGTTTTTGATGGGTTGATCTAAATTGGTTTCAAAGCGTAAATCGCGATTTGTCACAATGCCGACAATCTTGCCGTTATCGACCACCGGTATGCCGGATATTTTGTGCATGCGCGTGAGTTCTAATACATCGCGTACCGTGAGGTGGCTTTGTATGGTAATCGGATCGTTCACCACGCCGGATTCAAAGCGCTTTACTCTGGCAACATGGGCTGCTTGCTTCATGGCTGTCATGTTTTTGTGGATGAAGCCCAAGCCGCCTTCTTGCGCTAAGGCGATGGCCAGTGGCGCTTCTGTCACGGTGTCCATGGCCGCTGACAGCAGCGGTATGTTGAGTTGGATGTTGCGAGTGAGTTGTGTGGCGAGGGAAACCTCGCGTGGCAGCACGTTGGAGTAGGCTGGCACTAATAAAACATCATCAAATGTGAGAGCTTGTTGCAATAAACGCATGCATAAATCCTTGTAGCCAAAACGAAATTATACAGATTTCAAGGGACTCGCGCGAGAGCTGGCAGCATAAAGTTTTTAAAAAAGCTTGCTTGGCCTAAACGCACGGTCATACTATTATTTTGATTGCTAATTGGCACTTAGGTGCTTATAAACTGGAGCATGCAAATGCTGTCGTTCATATTAAGCCTCATGTTGATGTCAAACCGTATTTTGAATAATTAAGCTTAAGCTTGTTGCTTTATTCTTCAATCGCGGCGTCGCCACCGCCTTTTTTCATAACCTTGCCATCGGCCACGCGTTGCTTACGCACTTCTTTTGGATCGGCAATTAACGGTCGGTAAATTTCCACGCGGTCTAAGTGACGCAAGGGCTGATCTAATCTAGAGAGCTTGCCAAAAATACCGATTTTGTTTTGGTTTAAATCGATTTCCGGATATTTTTTGACGATGCCAGATAGATTTATGGCTTGCTCAGCAGTAATGCCAGGCGTGGCCTTGACCGGCACGATCAATTGCTCGTGGGCTAAGGCGTAAGCGACTTCAACCAGTATCTCGTTGCTGTTCATGGACATTCCTCTTATTGGTTTTATACACTACGTCGGCTCTAGCGACAAAGCCATCGACAAAGGTGTTGGCAATATGGCTAAAAACCGGGGCAATTATTTTCTCTAAAAACGCGTTGGCAAATTCATAATTAAGCACAAATTCAATTTTACAGGCATTTTCATTGAGTGCGATAAAACGCCATGACCCGTCTAAGTGCTTAAATGGACCGTCTTTCAATTGTATGTCCATGGCGCTAGGGTAAGTTTTGCTGTTTTCGGTAGTGAATTGCTGTTTCAAGCCATGGTAGGCGATATGCAGGGTGGCGATCGTGCTGTGAAGATCTTTTTTAATGACATCGACACCGCCGCACCACGGCAGAAATTCGGGGTAGCGACTGACGTCATCGACCAGCTCGAACATGCGACTGGCTGAATGGTTAATTAGAACTGATTTGTTTACTTGCGCCATACTCGGTCTTAAAAATAAAGGCTGTCTGCGTCGGTGTGAAAAGTGAACGGGCGCAGAACTGAGGTAAAATGGCATTTTAAGGCATAGACCAAGAAATAGTTCGTTTTATGAGCATTGCACAAAATAAAAAAGCGTTTTTTGATTACTTCATCGAAGAAAAGTATGAGGCTGGCGTGGTCTTGGAGGGCTGGGAAGTTAAAGCTATACGCGATAACCGTGTCAACATCAAAGAAGCCTACGTCATTATTCAGCGCGGTGAAATTTACCTAATAGGTTGCCACGTGACCCCATTAGGCGCGGCCTCTACGCACATCCGCCCGGACGCCATACGCACTCGCAAACTGCTATTGCATAATGAAGAAATCCTTAAGCTGATCGCCAAGGTTGAGCGCTCTGGCTATACCATCGTGCCGCTGGATTTACATTTTTCCAAGGGTAGGGTGAAGGTGCAGATAGGTTTGGCTAAGGGTAAAAAGCAGCACGATAAACGCGACACGGAAAAAGAGCGCGACTGGGAGCGCGAAAAAGGCCGCATTATGCGGGCACACAATAAATAATGCGAATTTGAAGTAAGGCGGATTTGACTGAAAGTCAGGCGGCAATCACCGTCTACTTAAGTGACGCTTTAAAGCGTATAATAATTATATCAAGCAAATCGAAGCCATGGTTTGCTTGACGGCAATAAAACTGATTTGGGGCTGACCAGGTTTCGACGTGGGTTACAAAGCAGCGCAGGGCATACCGAGGCTCAGATTACCTCGTAAATACAGCTGAAAAAAGTATAGTCGCAAACGACGAAACTTACTCTCTAGCAGCTTAATCCTGCTGGACGCTACACCAGCTCTCCCGTGGGTTGGATTGGGGTAACCCATACGTAGTGTCATATACACGGGATACGTGTTGTATTGGGTGACTTAATACGGCATTAACCTTAAGGTCGCTCGTCTGCACAGCGCTTGTCTGTTGGTGTGGTGCAGATTAAATTAAACAACAAGGCTAAGTATGTAGAACTGTCTGTGGAGGATTTGCGGACGGGGGTTCGATTCCCCCCAGCTCCACCATTTTAGTGTTTCATAATGCATCAAGAACTGCTTTAAAGCCATGTGCCGTAGGGTACGTGGCTTTTATAGTATTATGCCTAGGCATTAAATTTACTTAATTGACAGCACGGTTTATGAAAATTCTTTTGTTGGGCAAAAATGGTCAGGTGGGCTGGGAATTGCAACGCAGCTTAGCGCCACTGGGTGAGCTGATAGCGCTGGATGCGCGCAGTCAAAATCATTGCGGTGACTTGACGGATTTAACGGGCCTGGGCAAAACATTGCGCGAGGTAGCGCCGGATGTGATCGTTAATGCGGCTGCTTACACGGCGGTGGATAAAGCCGAAAGCGAGCCCGCATTGGCGCAGGCTGTGAATGCTAAGGCGCTGGCGGTTTTGGCGCAAGCGGCTAAAGCTAGCGGTGCTTGGTTGGTGCATTACTCCACCGATTACGTGTTTGATGGCAGTGGCGATGCGCCATGGTTGGAAAGCGATGTCGCCCGACCTTTGAGCGCTTATGGCGCCAGTAAATTGGCGGGAGAACAGGCCATTATTGAGGCAGGCTGCAAGCATTTAATTTTTCGCACCAGTTGGGTATATGCAAGCAGAGGCCGTAATTTTGCTAAAACCATGTTGCAATTGGCGCAGCAGCATGATCAGCTAAAGGTAATTAATGATCAAGTGGGCGCGCCTACAGGCGCGGATTTGATGGCCGATGTCACCGCGAATGCTATACGCGCCGCCTTGCAAAATCCGCACTTAAGTGGTTTGTACCATCTGGCAGCAGCAGGCGAAACGACCTGGCACGCTTATGCGACTTATGTGATTGAGCAGGCTAGGCAGGCGGGTTTGGCAATAAAGGTGGCGCAGTCAGCGATTCAAGCGGTGCCTAGCAGTGCATTTCCTACCCCAGCGCAGCGCCCTTTGAACTCAAGATTAAGCACCAATAAAATTTGTGCCGCCTTTAATTTAACCATGCCTGCTTGGCAGGATGGTGTTGGTCGTATGTTGTCCGAAGTATTAGAAAATTAGCACATTTAATTTGACCTTGATTGTGCCGGCATTGCCCTTGCGCCTTGGATAGGCGAGCCTTTTCTGCGATAATGGTGTTTTAATTATTTTGAGAGTCCAAGCAAATGGCACAATTTGACAACGTTAGTGTTAAAAAGAAAGCCAACATCTATTTTGACGGCAAGTGCGTCAGTCACACCGTGATGTTTCCCAATGGCACGCGCAGCACCATAGGCGTGATTTTTCCAGGCACCTTAACCTTCAACACTGCAGCACCTGAATTAATGGAAATCAATTTGGGCGCTTGCAAAGTGCGACTGCAAGGCGAGACCAGTTGGGCAGCTTATGCAGCAGGCGATAAATTTACCGTGCCAGCCAATTCAAGTTTTGATATCGACGTCAGCGAAACACTGGACTACGTTTGCCATTTTGAGTAATGCACGGCGCTTAGCGCCTGCTTGGTATTGAGGAGAGAATATGCCCAGTTTTGATATTTCATCTGAAGTGGATATGGTAGCCCTGAAAAACGCCATAGACACGGCCGGTAAGCAAATTACCAATCGTTATGACTTTAAAGGTACGTCGGCCAAAGTGGAGCTCAATGAAAAAGACAGTATCATCACTTTGTATGGCGATAATGACTTTCAGCTAGATCAAATCAAAGACATCTTGTTGCCAGGCATGGAAAAAAAAGAGCCGGATTCAACTAAGCGCCTGGAACATAAAGACGTGCAGAAGGTAGGCGGCAATAAGGTGAAGCAAGAACTTAAAATCAAGGATGGCATAGATAGCGATTTGGCTAAGCGCATCGTCAAGCTGATTAAGGATTCTGGCTTGAAAGTGCAGGGCAGCATACAAGGCGATACCGTTCGAGTGAATGGCGCCAAGCGTGATTTATTGCAAGAGGCCATAGCCTTTGTGAAAAAATCCGTGACCGACTTCCCCTTGCAGTTTGGTAATTTTAGAGATTAATAAAACCGTGTGCCTAGCGCTTTTTTGCTAGGCAGCACTTTGTAGGCTTAGGTTAAAAATATGGCAAAAACGCTATACGATAAATTGTTTGATAGTCATGTGGTGCACGAGGAAAACGGGGCTGCCTTGATATACATAGACCGCCATTTGGTGCATGAAGTGACCAGCCCGCAAGCCTTCGAGGGTTTGCGCTTGGCCAATCGTAAGCCATGGCGTGTTGGATCCATCGTCGCTACGGCTGACCATAACACGCCTACCAATGGCTGGGATAAGGGCTTGGCAGGCATAGCCGATCCGGTCGCCAGGTTGCAAATTGAAACCTTAACGGAAAACATAGCCGAGTTTGGCGCAAAAGCCTACTTCCCATTCATGGATGCGCGACAAGGCATTGTGCACGTGGTTGGCCCTGAGCAAGGAGCAACCTTGCCAGGCATGACAGTGGTGTGCGGCGATTCGCATACCAGTACGCACGGCGCTTTTGGTGCCTTAGCTCATGGCATAGGTACATCGGAAGTGGAGCACGTGATGGCTACCCAATGTTTGGTGCAAAAAAAATCCAAAGCCATGCAAGTCTTGGTGGAAGGCCAGTTGAACCCCACGGTCACTGCCAAGGACGTGGCATTAGCCATCATAGGTAAAACCGGCACCGCTGGTGGTAATGGGTATGCTATTGAATTTGCTGGTTCGGCAATACGCGGATTGTCTATGGAAGGCCGCATGACGCTTTGCAATATGGCGATTGAAGCTGGTGCGCGTGCCGGTATGGTGGCGGTGGATGACACCACCATTAAATACATTAAAGGCCGTCCTTACGCGCCTAAAGCAGATCAATGGGATGCCGCTGTGGCCTATTGGCGCAGCCTGCAATCCGATACGGGAGCTCAATTCGATTTGGTGGTGCGCTTGCAAGCTGAAGACATTAAGCCGCAAGTCACTTGGGGTACCTCGCCGGAAATGGTGGTGGCCATAGACGGACGTGTACCCAGTTTGGATCTGGCTAAAAATGCCGTGCAAAAAGCCGATTGGGAGCGTGCTTACGCTTACATGGGTTTGCAACCTAACACGCCAATTAAGGAAATACGCATAGACAAAGTATTCATCGGTTCTTGCACCAATTCGCGTATCGAAGACCTGCGCGCAGCGGCTGCCGTTGCCAAAGGTAAACGCGTGGCGGCAAACGTCAAGTTGGCTCTAGTGGTACCCGGCTCTGGGTTGGTGAAAGCCCAAGCCGAACAAGAGGGCTTGGATAAGGTATTTAGCGAAGCCGGTTTTGAATGGCGTCAGCCTGGATGCTCCATGTGTTTAGCCATGAACGCTGACCGCTTGGAGGTAGGTGAACGTTGTGCCTCAACCTCAAACCGTAATTTTGAAGGCAGGCAAGGCCAAGGTGGGCGTACGCATTTAGTTAGCCCAGCCATGGCTGCTGCGGCAGCCATCGCGGGTCATTTTGTTGACGTCAGTCAGGTCTAGTGTCCATGAATACTAGGGCCATGAATAAGGGAGTAGTCATGAAAAAATTCATCATTTTATGCAGTTTTGCCACTTTATTGTCTGCTTGCAATACCTTGCAAGGTATAGGTAAGGACATAGAAAAAGGTGGCGAGGCCATACAGAATTCAACCAAATAAAAGAAAAACACTATGCAAGCTTTCACGCAGTTAAATGGTTTGGTTGCCCCCTTAGACAGAGCCAACGTCGACACCGACGCGATCATCCCTAAGCAATTTTTGAAGTCCATCAAGCGTTCCGGTTTTGGCGTGAATGCCTTTGATGAATGGCGTTACCTAGATCACGGTGAGCCGGGTATGGACAACAGTAAGCGTCAAATTAATCCAGATTTTGTGCTCAATCAAGCCCGCTATAAAAGCGCTAGCATATTGCTTACCCGCGAAAATTTTGGCTGCGGCTCAAGTCGCGAGCATGCGCCATGGGCTTTGGAAGACTTCGGCTTTAAAGTCATTATTGCTTCCAGCTACGCCGATATTTTTTATAACAATTGCTTTAAAAACGGCATGCTGCCCATCGTGTTAAGTGCTGATATTGTTGACACCTTATTCAATCAAGTGGCAGCAACGCCGAATTATAAATTGCAGGTTGATTTAGCTGCACAAACAGTGAGCACGCCATCAGGGGAGACCTTCAGTTTTAGTGTTGACGCCTTTCGTAAACATTGCTTATTAAACGGGCTGGATGACATAGGCTTGACCATGCAACACCAAGACAAAATTAAAGCCTTTGAATCGCGCCATCAGCAAGCTCAGCCATGGCTTTATAATTAAGATTAAACCAAACCTAACGGAAAGAAGAAGATGAAATTAGCGATATTGCCAGGCGATGGCATAGGACCGGAAATCGTGGCGCAGGCTGTTAAAGTGCTAAAAGCCCTTAATTTAAACATGACCATGACCGAGGCGCCAATAGGTGGTGCCGGTTACGAAGCGTCAGGTGATCCACTACCAGATGCCACTTTGCAATTGGCTTTGGATTCGGATGCGGTGTTGTTGGGTGCCGTAGGCGATTGGAAATACGACAAATTAGAACGCCATTTACGCCCTGAGCGTGGATTATTGCGCATACGTAAGGCATTGAATCTATTCGCCAACTTGCGACCAGCCTTGCTTTATTCAGAATTAGCTGGCGCTTCTACGCTGAAACCGGAAGTGGTGTCTGGTTTGGACATCATGATAGTCCGTGAGCTCACCGGCGACATCTATTTTGGCCAACCGCGTGGCATCAGCACATTGCCGAACGGCGAGCGCGAAGGCATTAACACCATGCGCTACTGTGAATCCGAAATTCGTCGCATAGGTCGTGTTGCATTTGACATTGCCATGAAGCGCCGTCAACCTGGTCAGAAAGCCAAAGTCTGTTCCGTGGACAAAGCTAACGTGTTGGAAACCACCGAGTTATGGCGCCAAGTCATGATAGAACTGTCGGCTGAGTACCCTGAAGTGGAGTTAAGCCATATGTACGTGGATAACGCCGCCATGCAATTAATTCGTGCGCCTAAGCAATTTGACGTGATGGTGACGGGTAATATTTTTGGTGACATTCTTTCCGATGAAGCGTCCATGCTAACTGGCTCCATAGGTATGTTGCCTTCGGCCTCATTGGATGAAAACAACAAAGGCATGTACGAGCCTAGTCATGGCTCGGCCCCAGATATTGCAGGTAAAAACATCGCCAACCCATTGGCTACGATATTGTCGGCAGCGATGATGTTGCGTTACACCTTTAACGATGAAAGCAATGCCTTGCGTATAGAAAATGCCGTTAAGAAAGCCTTGGCGCAAGGTTACCGCACAGCCGATATTGCGACGGATGGCTGCAAGCAAGTGGGTTGCAGTGAGATGGGCGATGCCGTGGTGGCAGCGCTGTAAAGTCGCAGTGGTAATTTAAAATAACGGATGTTTGAAAGTTTAGGATGCAGCGTATGTTGAAAGTGGGTTTGGTCGGTTGGCGTGGCATGGTGGGTTCTGTGCTGATGCAGCGCATGATGGAAGAGCAGGATTTTGCTTTGATAGACCCGCAATTCTTTACGACGTCGCAAATTGGTGCCGCCGCCCCTAACGTAGGCAAAGACACGCCGCTATTGCAAGATGCCATGAGTGTGGCGCAGTTGAAAGCCATGGACGTGATTATTTCCTGCCAAGGTGGCGATTACACCAGCGAAATGTTCCCTAAATTGCGCGCAGACGGCTGGACGGGTCATTGGATAGACGCAGCCTCAACATTGCGTATGGAAAAAGACGCGGTGATCGTGCTTGATCCGGTCAATATGCATGTGATTCAAGCGGCCATTGCCGCCGGTAACAAAAATTGGGTGGGCGGCAATTGCACCGTTTCCTTGATGTTGATGGCATTAAATGGCTTATTCAAAGACAATTTGGTTGAGTGGGCCACCTCCATGACCTACCAGGCGGCATCCGGTGCCGGCGCGCAAAATATGCGCGAATTACTCAAACAAATGGGCGCAGCCCATGCCTCAGTCAGTGCTTTATTAGCCGATCCTGCATCGGCTATTTTAGACATAGACCGTTGTGTTGCTAGCACATTGCGCGACGCGCAATTTCCCACGGAAAATTTTGGTGTAGCCTTGGCTGGTAGCTTGATTCCTTGGATAGACAAAGACTTGGGTAATGGCCAAAGTAAAGAAGAATGGAAAGGTGGCGTTGAAACCAATAAGATCTTAGGCCGAGAAGCCAATCCTATTTTGATTGATGGCTTATGCGTCCGCATTGGCGCCATGCGTTGTCACAGTCAAGCCTTGACCATCAAGTTAACTAAAAATGTGCCACTGGATGAGATTGAGGCCATCCTAGCGGAAGCCAACCCATGGGCCAAAGTAGTACCCAATGAGCGTGAAATCAGCATGCGTGAATTGACGCCTGCCGCGGTGACCGGCAAGTTAATGACCCCAGTTGGCCGTTTGCGTAAATTGAGCATGGGTGGCCAGTACCTGTCGGCCTTTACCGTAGGCGATCAGTTGCTTTGGGGGGCCGCTGAGCCCTTGCGCCGCATGTTGCGGATCTTAATTGAAAAATAATGGCGGGTGATTGTGAGTAAAATTAAATTAATACCGGTATTGTTGTTGCTTAGCATAATGCTGGCAACGCCTAGTCTTGCCGCCACTTTAGGTAGCTTGAATCTCAGTTCAAACCTAGGCGAACCCTTGTTGGCTGAAGTTGAGTTGCTATTAGAGCCACAGGAAACATTTAATGGTCTGCAGGCCGCAATTGCTAGCGAGCAAGCCTACGCTCAGCAAGGCATCCGTTATCAAGTGCATTACCTTGACTTAAAAGTTGAATTGCAACAAAACCCACAAGGTTTAGCAGTATTAAAGCTGAGCTCCAGCCTGCCTATTAATGAACCCTATTTGGATTTGCTGTTACAGCTTGATTGGTCAACCGGTCGGCTGCAAAAACAATACATCGTGTTGTTAGATCCGCCACAAATCGCACAAGCAGAGCCGGACTCTATAACAGTTCCCGTGGGGATTGCGGATGTGGCCAATATCGATTTACAGTTGCAAGCCAACATCCTGCCCGACCAAACCCCAGACCAAGTTGAACAGACAAGACCATTAGCCTTATTGAGTAAGCCTGGTGATACCTTGTCTAGCTTGGCTAAAAGCATGCAACAAGAAGGCGTGAGCTTGGATCAAATGCTGTTGGGCTTATACCAAGCGAACTTACAAGCCTTTGAGGCAGGCAACATGAACCGATTGAAAGCAGGCCAGACTCTAGCACTGCCATCGCCAGCTGAATTTTTGGCCACCCAAGCTGCTTCAGCGACAGCCGAAGTAAAATTGCACGCTAGTAATTGGCAGACCTACCGTGCTGCTTTAGCCAATAAGGTTTTGTCACAAGCGGCCCGCCCCGATGCCGTGAAGTCGCAATTGGCATCAGGCAAAATTGCTAGTGCCAAAGACGATGCGGATAAGGTTAAGACCGCAAATAATGACGTACTTAAATTAAGCGCTGGAGACAAGGAGGCGGCGAAGACGGCCGACGCCAAGTTGTTGGCATTGCAAGAAGACGCCACGGCGCGTGAGAAATCCCTAGAAGAATCCGAATCGCGCGCTAAGGCTTTGCAAAAACAAATCCAAGATATGCAGCAATTGTTGCGACTTAAAAACCAATCCATGGCCGATTTGCAAAAGCATGCTACTGAAGCTAAGCAAACTAAGCAGGCTAAACTTCAGCCTAAGAGAGCCGATTGGGCAGATTGGTTGGTTTTATCCTTAACCTTGTTGGCCATTGTTGCGGCCTTCACTTGGTTAAGCCGCAGTAATAAGCGCAGAGCGACAATGCTTGATTTTAAAGCCCAAGCCATTGGTAGTGAGCTCGAAAATCCAGCGGTTGAAGAGCAGGTGCAAGCTAAAGTTCAAGCAAATGTTGAGGCTGACCTGGCAAGCGAGCCGGCTACCGCTGAGAGCGATGCGCGGTCAGTGGATTTGGCCGGGCTAGACCTTGATTTCAATGAGCCTGCCGTATTGGAAGTTAAGCCAGTGGAAGAGACGCTGCCATCTAGTAAAGTAAAATCTAAGAAAAAAACCGAGCAAAATAGCTTTATTAAGACCGATGCGAACGAAGTGACTGCAGCAGACGGCGAAATGGAAGTTATACGCATAGACCTCTCGGCGATAAGCTTAGACCTTAGCGAGACCGAAGATGAATTGACGTTGGACAATGTCATAGCTCCCAGCAAAAAAAAGCCAAAAGCTACTGAGAATTAAGGTCTGCATACGGCACGTATTTTTATGCATCCATTTGTAAAAATAGCCTGCTTTTTCTTCCTATTGCTGCTTCTGCAGTATCTAAGCGCAACCTCCATCGCAGTCCTTTGCGGCCTTATCTGCCTGCTGGCTGCCGTGCTAAATTTGCAGCATTTTTTTCAATTGATTAAGCGCATGCGTTGGTTGTTTGTGTCCTTGCTTTTGGTCTATGCCTACGCCACACCCGGAGAGTACTTGGCATTTTTGCCATTAAATGTTGCGCCCAGCTACGAAGGCTTGCACTTAGGCCTGATGCAAATTGCAAAGTTGTTAATCCCCGTGGCCGGCTTGTCGGCTTTATTCGCCAGCTCTTCTAAAAGCCAATTGATGGCAGGCTTGTGGACTTTGTTGTCGCCCTTCCGCCTAGTAGGGTTGAATGTGGAGCGCTTTACCGTAAGGATACTGCTCACCTTGCATTACGTTGAACAAATGACAGTACAGCCCAAGCTTAAGTTGGATTTTGCTCAATTCGATAAGCTGGCATTAGCGCCTGATGAGCCTGGTGCAACACCACCTATAGTCATGGTGCAATCGGCTTTCAGTTGGTTTGATAAAGCTATGCTGGGTTTAATGTTGCTAGTCGTTATGGGCTTAAGTTTAAGCAAATTTTTTGTTGTAGTGGACTTATTTAAAGTCTGGCAGGCATGAGGCTGGCCTTAGGTATAGCATACGATGGCTCGAATTTTTGTGGCTGGCAAAGTCAGCCATCCGCATGCGGTGTGCAAGATGCACTGGAATTGGCATTAGCTAAAATTGCACTGCAGCCGATACGTCTGCATGCCGCTGGCAGAACCGATACCGGTGTGCATGGACTGGGGCAGGTTGTGCATTTTGACACCGATAGCGACAGACCCATGTTTGCCTGGGTGCGAGGAGTCAATGCCTATCTACCCAGTAGCGTGCGGGTGGAATGGGCGCAGCCTGTCGGCGACGAGTTTCACGCTCGTTTTTCTGCTCTAGAACGCAGTTACCAATACCTCTTGTATAACGCCCCCGTGAGCTCGGCGCTGATGGCCAGTAAAGTCGGTTGGTTTCATTTGCCGCTTAATGTAGCCGCCATGGCTGAAGCTGCTACGTATTTGATTGGTGAACATGACTTCAGTGCATTTCGTGCAGCCGAATGCCAAGCAAAAAGTCCAATAAGAATCATCACTAAAGCGCAGGTGCAAATGCAGGGAGCGTATGTGGTTTTCGATTTTTCAGCCAATGCTTTCCTGCAACATCAGGTGCGCAATATGGTGGGGGCTTTGGTCTATATAGGCAAAGGCGCCTACCAGGCGAGTTACATGCAGACCATGTTAGCGCAACGCGACCGAAATTTGGCCCCGCCGACATTTTCCCCAAGTGGACTTTATCTGACGCAAGTTCGCTACCATGAAAAATGGCGCTTACCGCTAGCGAAAAACGATGCGAAATCCATTACCTTGGTAATTTAAGCGTTACAATATCGCTGTGACGAAATGGGTCATGCTGCTAGCCTAGAATGAGACAAAACGATTGAGAACCCGAGTTAAAATTTGCGGTATTACCCGCGTTGAGGATGCACTCGCTGCCATGTCGGCAGGCGCAGACGCCATAGGCTTGGTATTTTATGAGCAGAGTGCACGCAACGTCAGTGTGGCGCAAGCCGCTGCCATTAGTCGCGATCTGCCAGCCTTTGTTAACGTAGTCGGTCTTTTTGTCGATGCTACCCCGGATTTTATTCGTTCGGTGTTGGCCACTGTGCATTTGGATACCTTGCAATTTCATGGCGACGAAACGCCTGAGCAATGTGCAGCGTATGGCTTACCTTTTATCAAAGCAATACGGGTTAAGCCTCAAACAAATTTGTTACAATGTGCAAAGGATTTTTCAGCGGCCAAGGCCCTGTTGCTGGATACTTATACAGAAGGGCTGGCAGGAGGCACAGGTCATGCATTTGATTGGAACTTAATCCCTGCTTGCATGACCACAGACAGGTCAACTGAAACGCCGGTGCTTATTCTAGCTGGTGGATTAAACGATGCTAATGTGGCTTTGGCCATTAAGCAAGTTAGACCTTATGCTGTGGACGTCAGTGGTGGCGTCGAATCGGCCAAAGGCATTAAGGACCAAGCCAAAATTGCACGCTTTATGCAGGCAGTGAGTGGCTAGCGTAAACGCTAAGGCGTTTGCATAAATATTAAACGTGGGGAAATAAACATGCAGCTTTATGACATGCCAGATGCGCGGGGCCATTTTGGCCAGTACGGAGGTACATTCGTTGCCGAAACTTTGGTTGAGGCTTTAGAAGAATTACGCGTGATGTATGAAAAATACCGTTACGATCCAGTATTTTTAGCCGAGTATGCTTATGATCTCAAGCATTTTGTTGGTCGTCCAAGTCCTATTTACCATGCAAAGCGCTTGTCAGACAAAGTCGGTGGAGCACAAATTTATTTAAAACGTGAAGATTTAAACCATACCGGCGCACATAAAATTAATAACACCATAGGCCAAGCTTTATTGGCTAAACGCATGGGTAAGCCTCGTGTGATTGCTGAAACCGGCGCCGGTCAGCACGGCGTGGCGACCGCTACCATTGCCGCTAGGTTGGGCCTAGAATGCGTGGTTTACATGGGTAGCGAAGACGTGAAACGGCAAGCGCCGAATGTGTTTAGAATGAAATTGTTGGGCGCGACCGTGGTGCCGGTGGAAAGTGGCTCCAAAACTTTAAAAGATGCGCTTAATGAGGCAATGCGCGATTGGGTGACCAATGTGCATAATACCTTTTACATAATAGGGACGGTAGCCGGTCCGCATCCTTACCCCATGATGGTCCGGGATTTTCAGGCTGTCATAGGCGTCGAGTCCAAGCAGCAAATGATGGAAATGATAGGTCGTCAACCCGACGCGGTGGTGGCATGCGTAGGCGGTGGATCCAATGCCATGGGTATTTTTTACCCTTACATTGATGTGCCGAATGTGCGCTTGATAGGGGTTGAGGCTGCTGGCTTGGGCTTAGAAACCGGTAAGCACGCCGCACCTTTAACTAGTAACAGCGCCGTTGGGGTGCTGCACGGCAACCGTACCTATTTGATGCAAGATGCCGATGGCAACATTATTGAAACGCATTCTGTTTCTGCTGGATTGGATTACCCTGGCGTGGGCCCAGAACATGCTTGGTTGAAAGATATCAACCGCGCCGAATACGTGGCCGTCACCGATGATGAAGCGATGGCCGCTTTCCATAATTTATGCCGTACCGAAGGCATCATTCCTGCCCTTGAAACCAGCCATGGCTTAGCTTACGCTGAAAAGTTAGCCAAAACCCTAAATAAAGACCAAGTGATATTGGTTAATTTGTCTGGTCGTGGTGACAAGGACATTAATACTGTAGCCAAATTGGCAAACATTAGCTTGTAATTCCAGCTATTTAACCTTTTACTGACGATCATTATGTCTAGAATTAAAACCGTATTTGCCACTTTAAAACAACAGGGCAAGACCGCCTTAATACCATATATTACGGCCGGTGATCCTCACCCTAAGTTCACAGTGAGTTTGATGCACACCTTAGTTGAGCATGGCGCAGACATGATAGAGTTAGGTGTGCCATTTTCCGATCCCATGGCCGATGGCCCAGTTATACAGCGTGCCAGCGAGCGCGCTTTATCCCATAAGGTGGGCTTGACGGCCGTGCTGGAAATGGTGAGAACGTTTAGGCAGACTGACCAGTTGACGCCCATTATTTTAATGGGTTACGCCAATCCGATAGAGGCGGTTGGTCCTGTGGTCTTTGCTGACAATGCCAAAGCCGCCGATGTAGATGGTGTGATTACTGTGGATTACCCGCCTGAAGAGTGCGGTAGTTTTGTTAATGAATTGCGTGCGCGGGATATTGATCCGGTATTTTTATTGTCACCGACCACTGACGCGAAACGCGTGGAGCTCATCGTCAATCAAGCCAGTGGCTTTGTCTATTATGTGTCACTAAAAGGCGTCACCGGTGCAGTCAATCTAGACATCGTCGAGGTGGCAGGTCGAGTGGCCAGCATACGCGAACAAACGAATTTACCAGTCGGCGTGGGGTTTGGTATACGCGATGCCGCCACGGCTAAAGCAACTGCTGCAATAGCCGATGCGGTAGTGGTAGGCAGTCGCATGGTGCTGGCTATAGAGGGTTCTAATGAAAGTAATTTATTAAGCAATGTGGCGAACTTGATGACGGAATTAAAAACGGCCGTGGACGCCGCCTAGGCTTAACAAGTATTAAAAAGGGAACAGTCAAATGAGTTGGTTAAATAAGTTACCGCAAAAAATTAAACGGGTGGTCGGCCGTGATAAAAAAACCGTGCCAGAGGGCTTATGGAGTAAATGCCCAGCCTGCCAAACCGTCTTGTATAAGAAAGACTTGGAAGACAACGCGGAAGTTTGCCCTAAGTGTGCCCATCATCATCGCATCAGTGCCCGTGAGCGCATCACCTTGCTGTTGGATGCCGATGGCCAGTTTGAGATTGGTGCATCCGTGCAACCCATGGACCCACTTAAATTTAAAGACAGCAAAACTTATGCGGAGCGCATAGTTGAATCGCAAAAAGCCGTGGCAGAAAAAGACGCATTGGTGGTCATGCAGGGCAGCATTAAAACGGTGCCTGCAGTGGTGGCGGCATTTGAGTTTAAATTCATGGGCGGCTCTATGGGCTCTGTAGTGGGCGAGCGATTTGTGCGCGGCGTGCAAACAGCCATAGACAATAAAATGGCTTTCATATGCGTTTCTGCCAGCGGCGGTGCTCGCATGCAAGAAGGCTTGCTGTCACTCATGCAGATGGCTAAAACCAGTGCTGCACTGACTCAGTTGAGCAAAGCGGGCTTGCCGTTTGTTTCCGTCTTGACGGATCCAACCATGGGTGGTGTCTCAGCCAGCTTTGCCATGTTGGGCGATGTCATCATTGCTGAGCCGCAAGCTTTAATTGGCTTCGCCGGCCCGCGTGTGATTGAACAGACGGTGCGTGAAACTTTACCTGATGGATTCCAACGCGCGGAATTTTTACTCGAGCACGGCGCGATAGACATGATCGTGGACAGACGAGAAATGCGCGATAAGTTAGCTAATATCTTGGCTAATTTAATGCGATTGCCGGTAGCGGCTTAATCAACTCAACTTGCGCTGGCCTATTTTTGGCCATTTTTTTGCCAGACTAAAAGGTCTTAGCTATTTCTAACGAGATCACCAGTTCAGCGTTTCAATCAAACGACTTGGCCGCCTGGCTCAGCTACATCGAAAGATTGCATCCCAAATCCATCGCCATGGGTTTGGATAGGGTTCAGCAAATGTTGGGACGATTGGAATTGCAAGTAACGCAATTTCCTTTCATTACCGTGGCGGGCACCAATGGCAAGGGTTCCACTTGTGCCATGCTGGAACAAATTTACTTGCAGGCTGGCTATCAAGTTGGCTGCTACACCTCACCGCATATCCTGCATTACAACGAGCGCGTTAGAGTAAACGGAGCGCCTGCCAGCGATGCCATGCTCTGCCAAGCCTTCGCTGTGGTTGAGCAGGCTAGGTGCGTTGAGCCAGCTATCGCGCTGACCTATTTTGAAGTGGGTACCTTGGCCGCCGTTTGGCATTTTATCAAAACAGGGGTGGAGGTCGCCATACTTGAGGTTGGCATGGGCGGGCGTCTCGATGCAGTCAATGCGTTTGATCCCTGTTGCACCATTGTGACCAGCGTCGATTTGGATCATCAAGAATTTTTGGGTAACACGCGAGAAGCGATAGGTTATGAAAAGGCTGGAATTTTCCGTGCAGGGGTGCCGGCCATATGCGGCGATCCTAATCCACCAGCTAGTCTACTTGCTCATGCTGCCGCTATCGCGGCGCCACTTATTTGCCTAGGTGAAGAATTCAATGCCCGCCTGGATCGGGACTGTTGGCATTATCAAGTAGGGCAGCAAACCCGCTATACCTTGCCCACCCCAGCTTTGTTGGGAGCTTATCAGCTGAATAATGCGGCCTGCGCCGTGTCGGCCGTTGAGGCCTTGCAAGACCGTTTGCCGGTGGGGCAGTCAATAATAGCGACGGGGCTAGGCAATCTAAATTTGTCTGGCCGTTTTCAAATTATTCGCCCGCCCTACGCCGGCACTAAGCGTGCTAGCGTGATTCTCGACGTGGCGCATAATCCCCACGCAGCACGTGCTTTGGCGGCCAATCTGCGTGCCTTACACGGCGAAGCCGATAGTGATTTAGTCGGGAAAACCTACGCAGTATTTGCTATGCTGGCTGATAAAGACAGTGGCGGGGTGATTGCTGCGCTAAAAGATCACATAGACGGCTGGTACGTGGCCGATACCTTGCATACACGCGGGGCGATGGCAAAAGACTTGGCTCGGCAAATTGCAGGTCTGGCGCCGGGATCGATTATAAAAACCTTTGGCAGCGCAGATAAAGCGTATTTTCAAGCATGTATTGATGTAGAAGCCTGTATGGATGCAGATGAAAATGCTAAAATAATTGTGTTTGGTTCATTTTTTACTGTTGCCAGCGTAATGCAAATATTGCCTAATAACGCCGCATAGCGATAGTCCAAAGTTCATGCTATTTAAAGGAATGCAGAAATGCCGCCTGATACAGACCAAGATCAAGAATTAAGTTTAAAGAAACGGGCTAGGCGACGGTTAGTCGGAGCCATAGGCTTGGTATTGTTAATGG
This sequence comes from Methylotenera oryzisoli, assembly GCA_943333775.2. Lineage (GTDB taxonomy): Bacteria > Pseudomonadota > Gammaproteobacteria > Burkholderiales > Methylophilaceae > Methylotenera > Methylotenera profunda. Next base: position 13,832 of record CALQUO020000003.1, on the reverse strand, counting down.
TAGGTGTGTTGCCCATGGTTTTGCAAGATCGCGCTAGTTTGACTCCAAGTGCTCCCATCAAGATTACCATGGCTGGCGTCGATGCTGGCTTGGTCGAACCTGTAGCACCACCAGTTCCCCTTCCTTCGCCAGTCATTCCAAGCGCTACCCTCTTGCCTGGTGCATTGTCAGCCAGTTTGGATACCACTTCAGATGCTGCAAATGACAGTGCTGCCGACGCCGTTCCTGCTCAAATTAAGCCGACAGAAAAACCACTTGAAGCCAAGCTGTTAGAACCCAAACCTGTTGATGTTAAGTCGCAGCTAGCTGCTCCGCCATTGGTTAAATCAGAAGACGCTGCTGCGGCAGAACCATCTGAATTAAGCTTTGCTATTCAAATAGGTTTGTATTCCTCCATGGCCAGCGTAAATGCAATGGAAGGCAAATTAAAGCAAGCTGGCTATCAAGCCACTATAAAAAAAGTCAACACGGATAAGGGAGAGAAAATTCGCTTAAGAACCGGTAATTACCATACGCGTCAGCTGGCTGCCCAAGCCATGCTTAAATTACAGACCTTAAATATGCAAGGTATGGTGGTGGCCAATGATTGAGCTTTTAAGCAAGGTGCTGGTCTGAATAATGACTATTTTTGACTACCTAGTGCTGGTCATATTAGTTCTGTCCATAGCATTAAGCGCCATGCGCGGCTTGGTATTGGAGGCTTTATCCATCGTATCCTGGGTGATGGCGCTTATAATCGCTAAAAGTTATGCGAGTCAATTGGTGCCCATCATGCCTGAGGCTATACCCACTGAACCACTGCGAGTCGTGGCGGCTTTTTTAATCGTGTTTTTAGCAACCTTGCTCATTAGCAGTCTGCTGTCGATTGTGCTGGCTAGTTTTTTTAAGAAATTAGGTTTGGGTTGGCTAAATCGTCTGCTAGGCGGTCTGTTTGGTTTGACGCGCGGAATCATCATTGTTTGCTTGTTGGTGTTTTTAGGTGGCATGACCGATTTACCTAAGGAGGAACGTTGGCGAGATGCCATGTTGAGTGCGCCTTTTGAAGCCTTGGTTGGCCATATAATGCCTTCGGTGCCAGATAGCATAGGCCAATATATTAACTTCGATTAGCGCGCATGTATACCTAGCCTTATGGCGACCGTGCTAGGCGGAAACAATTAAACTCAGTATTCATTATTTAAGGCTACATTCATGTGCGGAATCATAGGTATCGTTGGTAAAAATCCAGTCAACCAATTGTTGTACGATGGTTTGCTGGTATTGCAGCACAGGGGGCAAGATGCCGCAGGCATCGTTACCACCGACGGCAATACCTTTTTCATGCATAAAAATAACGGATTGGTTAAAGACGTGTTTCAAACCCGTCACATGCGTAGCTTAGTAGGCAATTTAGGTATCGGCCATGTGCGCTACCCAACTGCTGGATCATCCAGTGCCGCCGAAGCGCAGCCTTTTTATGTCAATTCACCATTCGGTATAGTCCTGGGGCATAACGGCAATCTGACTAATTCGGATCAATTGAAATCCGAAATGTTTAAACAAGATTTACGTCACATCAATACCAATTCCGATTCCGAAGTGTTGCTCAATGTGTTGGCGCACGAAATTGAGCAAACCTCACGCAATGCAGTGCTAAATACTGACATGACCTTTGATGCGGTAGCCGGCGTGCATAGACGCTGCAAAGGGGCGTATGCGGTAGTGGCTATGATTGCTAACTTTGGCTTGTTAGCATTTCGCGATCCCAATGGCATTCGCCCTCTAGTGATAGGCAAGGCTGAAACCGATAAAGGCACCGAGTACATCGTCGCATCAGAGAGCGTGGCGTTGGATGTGCTAGGGTTTACGCTGGTGCGCGATGTGGCACCGGGAGAGGCCATATTTATCGACATGCACGGTAATTTTTTCAGTCGCCAATGCGCTGAACAAGCCAAGCTCAACCCCTGTATTTTTGAATACGTTTATTTAGCTAGACCCGACTCCGTCATCGATGATGTGTCTGTTTACCAAACTCGTTTGGACATGGGTAAAACTCTGGCAGAAAAGATTAAGCGTGAGTGGGCTGATAAAAAAATTGATGTGGTGATTCCCATCCCTGACACCAGTCGCCCCAGCGCCTTGCAGGTCGGTATAGCCTTAGGCTTAGATTACCGGGAGGGCTTCATTAAGAATCGTTATATAGGTCGCACCTTCATCATGCCTGGCCAAGCTTTGCGTAAGAAATCGGTTAGGCAAAAACTCAATCCCATAGGCATTGAATTCAAAGGTAAAAACGTCTTGCTGGTGGACGATTCCATCGTACGTGGCACCACCTCCCAGCAAATAGTGCAGATGGCTAGGGATGCCGGTGCCAATAAAGTTTACTTTGCGTCAGCTGCGCCGCCGGTCCGTTTTCCTAACGTTTATGGCATAGATATGCCCAGCCGCGATGAATTATTAGCGACCGATCGTACCGATGAGGAAATTTGCCTAGAAATCGGTGCCGATGCTTTAATCTACCAAGATTTGAACGCATTGGTTGAGGTGGTGAAATTAAGCAACCCGAAAATAGTCGATTTTGACTGCTCTTGTTTTGACGGTAAGTACGTGACGGGGGATATTAATGAGGCCTACCTGGCTAACATAGAATCGGCTCGTGGCGACATGAATAAAAAACAAAAACCGGCCAATGCTAGTACGCAAATAGATTTAAATTTAATCGACAGTTTTGAAGATGCCGTGGCTGACTAAAAAGGTGTCTTGACGGTGTGGCAGCTATGGCATACCATCCAATCGCGCTGATTTGAGTGACCCAACAAAAACAAGGTCTTACTAAGCTTGCGGGCGCATTATAAACACAGCTAAAGCGAGTTCAAAAAACCCGTTTAGCTAAAGCCTAGACGGGTTTTTTAGCGTCTAAATAACACGGGATTATTATGACTATAAACAAATTACATCCACAAACCTTATCGGTAAGAGCCGGCAGTGAAATGACCGCTTACGGTGAGAATTCAGAAGCTTTGTTTCTGAATTCCAGTTTCCGTTTTGACAGTGCTGCGCAAGCGGCAGCCAGATTTGGCGGCAGCGAGCCGGGTAATATTTATTCGCGTTTCACCAATCCGACGGTTACCATGTTTCAAAATAAACTGGCGGCCTTGGAGGGGGCTGAACAATGCGTGGCCACCTCTACCGGTATGTCGGCGATACTGGCTTGCGTCATGGGCTTATGTAGCGCGGGTGATCACATTGTTGCCTCCCGTAGCATATTCGGTACCAGCGTACAGCTTTTTAGCAACATACTGGAGCGCTGGGGTTTGCAAGTCAGCTTTGTTTCGCTAACCGATTTGGCTGAATGGCAATCTGCGGTCACCAGCCATACCAAACTTTTTTTTGTGGAAACACCATCCAATCCGCTGACCGAAGTATGCGACATTGCTGCCTTAGCCGACATCGCACACAAAGCCGGGGCGCACTTAGTGGTGGACAATTGTTTTTGCACGCCGGCGATACAGCAGCCTTTGGCTTTGGGCGCCGACATCATTATTCATTCCGCCACCAAATACATAGACGGCCAAGGTCGCTGCTTGGGCGGTGCTGTGCTTGGTTCTAAAGCGCTAATGGAGCCGGTTTACGGCTTTCTAAGAACCGCGGGTGTCACCATGAGTGCATTCAATGCCTGGGTCTTTTTGAAGGGCTTGGAGACCTTGTACGTGCGCATGGAAGCGCATGCGCGTAACGCTTTGGCTTTAGCGACTTGGCTGGAACAGCAGTCGGGTGTGTTGCGCGTCTATTACCCAGGCTTAAGCTCGCATCCGCAGCATGCGCTGGCTTTGCGTCAGCAAAGCAGTGGGGGCGGTATCGTTAGCTTTGAGGTGCGGGCTAAAGCTGGGCAAACACCACAGCAAGCAGCCTGGACTTTAATTGATGCGAGCAAAATGATATCCATTACAGCCAATTTGGGTGACGCTAAGTCCACCATTACCCATCCGGCTACCACCACCCATAGTCGTGTGGCAGATGAAGCCCGAGCAGCAGCAGGCATAGTGGATGGCTTGGTGAGAATTGCAGTTGGTCTTGAGCATATTGACGACATAAAAGCCGACTTATCCATGCTCACGGCTCTTGCCTAGACGGCTTAATTAGCAGGGCTGTAAAGCGATATTGAATGCTGTTTTAAATCGCTGCTAACCCTACTAATTTGCCGCCATTCCATGCTAAAATTGCGCAACATAAAAACAATTAAAAGTCAGTTTACACATGGATCAATTCGCTAAAGAAACCCTGCCAATTAGTTTGGAAGACGAGATGCGTAGATCGTATCTCGATTACGCCATGAGCGTAATCGTTGGTCGCGCCTTACCTGATGTGAGGGACGGCTTGAAGCCAGTGCATAGACGCGTACTTTACGCCATGCACGAGCTTAGCAACGACTACAATAAACCGTATAAAAAATCCGCGCGTATCGTTGGTGATGTAATTGGTAAATACCACCCTCATGGCGATACGGCGGTATACGACACCATCGTTCGGATGGCGCAAGATTTTAGCTTACGTTACATGTTGGTTGATGGTCAGGGTAACTTTGGTTCTGTGGATGGCGACAACGCCGCGGCCATGCGTTACACGGAAATCCGCATGGCTAAAATTGCCCACGAGTTATTGGCGGACATAGACAAAGAAACCGTTGATTTTGGCCCTAACTACGATGGCAGCGAAAACGAACCGCTAATCATGCCGGCTCGTATCCCAAATCTATTAATCAATGGTAGCTCCGGTATTGCCGTGGGTATGGCGACCAATATTCCGCCGCACAACCTTAATGAGGTGTTGGACGCCTGCGTGGCATTGCTTAAAGACCCGGAAATGGGCGTGGAAGAGCTGATTGAATTGGTTCCTGCGCCTGACTTCCCAACGGCAGGTATTATTTACGGCACCATAGGCGTGAAAGAGGGTTACCGCACCGGTCGTGGTCGCGTTGTGATGCGTGGTCGAACCCACGTTGAAGATTTGGAACGCGGTGGCCGTCAAGCCTTGATTGTCGATGAATTACCGTATCAGGTTAACAAGAAAACCTTTGTTGAGAAAATCGCCGAATTAGTCAACGAGAAAAAGATAGAAGGCATTTCAGATTTACGTGACGAATCCGACAAATCAGGTATGCGTGTCGTCATCGAATTAAAACGCGGTGAAATAGCCGAAGTGGTGCTAAATAACCTCTATAAACAAACGCAATTGCAAGATACCTTCGGCATGAACATGGTGGCCTTGTTAGACGGTCAGCCTAGGTTGCTCAACCTCAAGCAAATGCTAGAAGCATTCTTGCGCCACAGACGCGAAGTCATTACCCGTCGCACCGTGTTTGAACTGAAAAAAGCCCGTGCTCGCGGTCACTTGCTAGAAGGCTTGGCCGTAGCCTTGGCTAACGTGGACGAGATGATCGCCCTCATTAAAGCTGCGCCTACGCCACCTGAAGCGAAAATTGCCTTGATGGCCAAAGCCTGGAAATCGCCGGTAGTGGAAGAAATGCTCCAGCGCGCAGCCATGGAGGCCTCTCGCCCTGAAGGCTTAAGCATAGAATTTGGTTTAACGGCTAAAGGTTATAAATTAAGCGACGTGCAAGCGCAAGAAATTCTACAAATGCGCTTACAACGCTTAACCGGCCTAGAGCAAGACAAAGTCGTCACTGAGTACAAAGAGGTGATGGACATTATTGCTGACTTGTTGGACATATTGGCCACTCCAGCTCGCGTGACCACCATAATAGGCGACGAGTTAACTGAAATTAGAAAACAATTCGGTGACAAGCGCCGCAGTGAAATTGTCGCCAATGCCCAAGATTTATCGCTAGAAGATTTAATCACGCCACAAGACGTGGTGGTGACCTTGTCGCATACTGGTTACGTGAAGTCTCAACCTTTGGACGAGTACCGCGCTCAACGTCGTGGTGGACGCGGTAAGCAAGCCGCGCCGACTAAAGAAGACGATTTCATTGACAAGATGTTTGTCGCCAATACCCACGATTACATTTTGTGCTTCAGCAGTCGTGGCCGTGTTTATTGGTTAAAAGTGTATGAAGTGCCACAAGGCAGTCGCACCGGTCGCGGCAAACCTATTGTTAATCTATTTCCCTTGGAAGAGGGCGAGAAAATTAACGCCATCTTGTCAGTGAAAGAATTCGATGAAACCCGTTATATTTTCATGGCCACAGCATTGGGTACGGTTAAGAAAACCGCTTTAATTGAGTTCGCTAATCCAAGAAAATCCGGCATCATCGCCATCAACTTGGATGAAGGTGATTACCTGATTGGCGCAGAAGTGACCAATGGCGCTAACGACATCGTCTTGGTTTCTAATGGCGGCAAGGCGGTTTGGTTTGATGAAGAGGCGGTCAGACAAATGGGCCGTGCTACACGCGGTGTGCGCGGCATGAAGTTGGCTACGGGTCAGCAAGTATTGTCCTTGTTGATAGCCGATGACGACAAGCAAACGGTGTTGGTGGCCACGGAAAATGGCTACGGTAAACGCACCCAATTGGCGGACTTCCGTCATTCAGGTCGTGGTACGCAAGGTGTCAAAGCGATTGCCATCAGTGAGCGCAATGGCTTGGTTGTGGCCGCTAAATTGGTCAACGATGAAGATGAAATTATGTTGATCACCACCGGTGGGGTGTTAATTCGCACGCGTGTAAAAGAAATTCGTGAATTAGGTCGCGCTACCCAAGGCGTCACATTGATCAACCTAGGCGAAGGTGAAAAATTATCCGGCTTGGAAAAAATTGTTGAGACGGACGACACTGATGCTGAATCAGGCGATACCGATCTATTGTAAAGCGTAGCGCATGACGGGCATTTTCAATTTCTCCGCTGGGCCAGCCGTCTTACCTAAATCGGTGTTAGCGCGTGCGCAAGCCGAAATGCTGGATTGGCATGGCTCCGGTATGAGTGTGATGGAGATGTCTCATCGCGGCAAAGAATTCACTGGTATATTGGCTAAAACCGAAGCCGATTTACGCCGTTTATTGGCCATAGGCGATCAGTATAAAGTCTTGTTTTTGCAAGGCGGCGCCATCGCTGAAAATGCCATGATTCCATTAAACTTACTAGCAGGTCGCGCCGCCGATTATGCCATCACTGGTGGCTGGAGTAAGCGCAGCGTGGAAGACGCTAAGGCTTATGGCAAAATTAATGTGGTGGCCAGCAGCGAGCCAAATCAATACCAGCAAGTGCCGGATTTTGCCAGTTGGCAGTTGGATAAAAATGCCGCATATCTGCATGTCTGCACAAACGAAACCATGAGTGGTGTTGAGTTCCTTGATTTGCCCAATACCCATGGAGTGCCTGTTGTGGCGGACATGTCATCACATATCTTATCCAGACAAATTGATGTGAACCAATACGGCGTCATATACGGCGGCGCGCAAAAAAACATAGGTCCAGCCGGTTTGTGTTTGGTGATCGTGCATGAAGATTTGCTAGGTAAAGCTTCGCCCATGACGCCAGCGGTATTTAATTGGCAGTTGCAAGCGGAAAACCAATCCATGATTAACACGCCACCAAGCTATAGCATTTATATTGCCGGCTTGGTGTTTGAGTGGTTGCTGGAACAAGGTGGCATAGCCGCCATAGAAAAAGTGAACATAGCCAAGGCCAAACTTTTGTATGACAGCATAGATGCCAGTGATTTTTACGTCAATCGGGTGGCGCTGGCAAATCGTTCGCGCATGAACATTCCTTTTTACTTGCAAGACGAAGGCCTTAACGCTGCTTTTTTACAGGGAGCGGAGGCGCGCGGTTTGTTGCAATTAAAAGGTCACCGTGCAGTTGGTGGCATGCGTGCCTCTATCTACAACGCTATGCCCATTGAAGGCGTACAAGCCTTGGTGGCCTACATGCAAGATTTTGAGCGGTCTCACTAAGGTGATGCAAACATGACAGTGCAATTAAAACAACACCGTGATCAGATTGATGCCATAGACGAGCAAGTGCTCAAATTGGTTAATGAGCGTGCTCAACTGGCTAGGCAAATTGGCGCCTTAAAAGACGACGGCGTGATTTATCGCCCTGAGCGTGAGGCGCAAGTATTGCGTCGCTTGCAAGCCAACAACGCTGGCCCATTGTCTAACGAAGCCGTTAGCAATATCTTTCGTGCGGTGATGTCCAATTGCCGTGCCTTGGAAAAAGAATTGTCCATCGCTTTTTTAGGACCATTGGGTACCTATAGCGAAGAGGCGGCCTTAAAGCAATTTGGCTTGGGAAAAATGGCCGTTGTTTGCGCTAGCATCGATGAGGTGTTTCGCAGTGTGGAAGCCGCTCAAGTCGATTACGGTGTGGTGCCAGTAGAAAATTCCACCGAGGGGGCCATAGGCTTAACCTTGGACTTGTTGTTGGCGAGCTCGCTGAAAATTTGCGGTGAAGTCACCTTGCCTATCCACCATTGCTTGTTGTCCAAGCAAACCGACATCAGTCAGATTTCCCATGTGTTTTCGCACACGCAATCCTTGGCGCAGTGCCACGAATGGCTAAGCAAGCATTTGCCAAAAGCAGAACGTGAAGCCGTGACCAGTAATGCCAGGGCCGCGCAAATGATACACGATCTGGTTTCTACAGATGGGACCTTTGCCGCAGCCATTGCCAGCAAACGTGCGGCCGATTTATTTGGCTTAAACGTGTTGGCAGAAAACATAGAAGACGACGCAAAAAATACCACACGCTTCTTGGTGCTAGGTGCGCACGATGTGGCGCCATCGGGTCACGACAAAACCTCTCTGGTCATGACCTCTAAAAACACCCCGGGCGCCATGGTGCAGTTGCTAGAACCGCTCGCTAGGCACGGCGTGAGCATGACTAAATTTGAATCGCGGCCATCGAAACAAGGCTTATGGGACTACGTGTTCTTTGTCGACATCGATGGGCATCAGCATGACGCAAAAGTGCAAACCGCCTTGGCCGAATGCGAGCAGCGTGCGTCTTTCCTAAAGGTGTTGGGTTCTTATCCAGCCGCTATTATTTAATGCGCATGCGTATTGCGTTAGTGACCAAGGTTATCCCTGTATGAATCAAACCCAAACTGCTTTATCCCATTTGGCACCCGAGTACATTCGTGCCATTGCTCCTTATCAAGGCGGCAAACCCATTAGTGAATTGGCTAGGGAAATGGGTTTGCAGGAAGCCGACATTGTTAAGTTGGCATCCAACGAGAATCCACTAGGCATTAGCCCTAAGGCGGAGAGCGCCATACAAGAAGCCTTGCTAGACATCGCGCGTTACCCAGATGGCAATGCCTTTGCGTTGCGCTCCGTGGTGGCGAATAAGTTTAAGCTTGCGCCTGAACAAATCGTCTTTGGTAATGGTTCGAACGACATCTTGGAATTGGCTGCCCGTGCTTTTTTAAGCAGCAACGCGGAAGTGATTTATGCGCAACATGCTTTTGCCGTTTACCCCTTGGTGACGCAAGCAATGGGTGCACATGGTGTGGAAGTGCCGGCTAAAGACTACGCGCATGATTTGCCGGCTATGTTGGCGGCGATTACGCCTAAGACCAGGCTGATTTTTATCGCCAATCCAAATAACCCAACCGGCACCTTACTTGCTAAAGAAGCCTTGCTAAAATTCATGCAGCAGGTGCCCAAGCACGTACTGGTGGTTCTGGATGAAGCCTATGATGAGTATTTGTCGGCCCAAGATAAATCGCTGGCCTTTAGCTGGTTGGCTGACTTTGATAATTTAATCGTATCCCGTTCCTTTTCTAAGGCTTACGGTTTAGCGGGTTTACGTATAGGTTTTGGTGCCTGCCATCCTGGCGTGGCGGACATGATGAACCGCGTGCGTCAGCCCTTTAACGTGAACAGCGTGGCCCAAGCAGCGGCCATCGCATCTTTAGAAGACGACGATTTCGTTGCCCGTTCTTATGCGCTCAATCAAGCGGGTATGTTGCAAATCACCCAAGGCCTATCGCAACTCGGACTCAGCTTCATTCCGTCCTACGCTAATTTTGTCAGTTTTGCTGTTAACGAGGCGGCGAAAGTCAATCAAGCCTTATTGCAAAATGGTGTTATCGTTAGGCCTATTGCCAATTATGGTATGCCAGATTACCTGCGTGTCAGCATAGGCTTGTTCAGTGAAAATGCCCGCTTTCTATGCGTGTTGGCACAAATATTAAAAAAGTAATTAAACAATGAGCCATTACCAAAAACTTGCTACCGATGACGTACGCATACGCGAAGTAAAAAAACTAATCACGCCATTGGCCTTGTTGGATAAGCTTAAGGAAAGCGCCAGTTCCACCCAAAATATCTTGGCGACGCGCAAGCAAATACATCAGATTCTGCATCAAGAAGACGATCGCTTGCTGGTAGTGGTTGGCCCGTGCTCAATACACGACAGTCAGGCTGGATTGGATTATGCTCGTCGATTAATGAGCGTGCGCAATGATTTAGCCCAAGACTTGTTAATTGTTATGCGTGTTTATTTTGAAAAACCAAGAACCACGGTCGGTTGGAAGGGCTTGATTAATGACCCGCATTTGGATGGCAGCTATCAAATTAATGAAGGCTTGGAGATCGCGCGTAAATTTTTGTTGGATGTAAACGAGTTAGGCATGCCAGCAGGGGCCGAATTTTTGGACATGATTACGCCACAATACACCGCCGATTTAGTCAGTTGGGGTGCGATAGGCGCCCGCACTACGGAATCTCAGGTGCATAGGGAATTGACTTCCGGCTTGTCGTGCCCGGTTGGCTTCAAAAATGGCACGGACAGCGGTGTTAAAGTGGCCATCGATGCGATTAAAACAGCCTCCAGCCCACACCATTTCTTGTCGGTCACTAAGGAAGGCCAATCGGCCATTTTCTCCACCACCGGCAATGAAGATTGCCATGTCATTTTGCGTGGAGGCAAGAAACCCAATTACGATAAAGACAGCGTCAACGAGGCCTGCGAGAAGCTTACTGAAGCAGGTTTAGCGCCGATATTAATGATTGATTGCAGTCATGGTAATAGCAGTAAAAACTATTTGTTGCAAAAAGACGTGGCGCTGGACATTGCCGATCAATTGGCTGCCGGTGAAAAGCGCATAGTCGGCGTCATGGTCGAGTCGCACATAGAGGCGGGCAGGCAAGATCACACGCCTGGTTGTCACCTGACCTATGGCCTATCGATCACTGACGCTTGTTTGGGCTGGTCGGATACGGTTGCTTTGCTTGAGAATCTAGCCGCTGCTGTACGCAAACGACGTCAAAAAAATAGCTTGCATCATGAATTTCATTAGGCCTTAATCAGTAAGTTTGCAGTGTTGCATGGTAGGCTAAGGGCGCATGATTCGGATCACGTTGTGACTTAAATCACAGCGTTATTTTTTAACTAATCAAAAGGATCACTATCATGTGGACAACTCCAGCTGCTACAGAAATGCGTTTTGGCTTTGAAGTAACTATGTACGTAATGAACAAATAATTAGTTTATTGCTACAAAAAAAGGCTGCCGTTAGACAGCCTTTTTTTTCATGAAATCCTTGCAGGCTAGTTAACGCTGCATGCATACAGTTAAAATTGGAACAGCATTATTATGCACATACACGTTTTAGGCGCAGGCGCAGGGGGTGGTTTTCCTCAATGGAATTGTAATTGCTTTAATTGTGATGGGCTTCGTAAGGGCACGATTAAAGCCACCAAGCGCACGCAATCCTCTATCTGCGTCAGCAGTGATGGCATCAATTGGGTGTTGTTTAATGCCTCGCCGGATGTGCTGCAACAAATACAAGACTTTGCACCATTGCAACCTGGTCGTGCGGTCAGGGACACCGGCATACAAGCCATCGTTCTTATTGATGCGCAAATAGACCACACCACTGGCCTATTTATGTTGCGTGAAGGTCAGGTAAAACGCGAAATTTATTGTACTGATATGGTCTACGATGACCTGACATCAGGCAATCAAATATTGAATATCTTGAGCCACTATTGTGGCATCAATCATCATCAAGTGCCAACGGATGGTAAAACCAGTTTTACTATTCCAGGTGTGCCAAATTTAAAATTCACTTCGGTCTCACTCAAAAGTGCTGCACCACCGTATTCCCCGCACCGCAATAACCCGCAGGCTGGTGACACCATAGGCGTATTGATAGAGGAAATCAGCAGCGGTAAAAAATGTTGGTATTCACCTGGGTTGGCTGAAATTGAACCGCATCTTCCGGCATTGATGGATCAAGCCGACTGCATTATGGTGGACGGGACATTCTGGACCAATACGGAAATGTTAGACATGGGCTTGATGACGAAGACCGCTCGCAGCATAGGCCATAATCCTCAATCCGGCGAAGGTGGCATGATAGAAGATTTGGATAAATTTGGTCAGACTAAGAAAGTCCGTAAAGTGTTGATACACATCAATAACACCAACCCAATATTGCGTGAAGATTCCGCTGAGCGGGCAATATTAAGCCAGCACAGCATCGAAGTGGCTTTCGATGGCATGGATATCATACTTTAGGAGCGAGCAATGAATGCAATGACAAACAACGCCTTACCATGGACGCGCGAAGAATTTGAAGACAAATTACGCGAAAAGGGCAAGGGCTATCATATTTACCATCCTATACACGTCATGATGTACGAAGGTAAGCTGACTAAAGAGCAGTTGCAGTGTTGGGTAGCCAACCGCTTTTACTACCAAATTGCCATTCCCATGAAAGACGCGGCCATTTTGTCTAATTGCCCTGATAAGGAAGTGCGCAAAGAATGGATAGTGCGAATTACTGATCACGATGGCGTGGATGGTCAGGTTGGCGGCATAGAAGCTTGGATACAACTGGGTATGGCGGTGGGTTTAAGCCGTGAAGACGTCACTTCGCTTAAGTATTTAAGCCCAGGCGTGAAATTTGCCGTTGATGCCTACGTTAATTTTGCTCGCCAACGGCCTTGGCAAGAATCGGTATGTTCTTCATTAACTGAATTGTTTGCGCCGCACATACACCAGCAACGCATTAGCTCCTGGCCCAGCATGTACCCATGGATAGATGAAAGTGGCTTAAGCTACTTCAAAAAACGTTTAACAGAAGCCAGGCGTGATGTGGAACAGGGTTTAGGTGTTACTTTGGATTACTTTAGCACCTCGCGCGACATGCAACTTAAAGCCTTGGATATTTTGCAATTTAAATTGGACGTACTGTGGGTGATTGCCGATGCCATTATGCTGGCCTGCACGGACGTTAAGGTTGAGGGTAAAGATTATTTACGCCAGCCTAGAATTGATTTTAAATAAGCGTGGCATGGCATGAGTAATCAGATAAAACACACAGACTGTTACGCTCTAGCGCTTCATCACCGATTCCAATGGGAAGAAGCGCAGCAAAATTACGTGATCCTCTTTCCGGAAGGCATGGTCAAGCTGCACGGCGGTGCAGGGGAAGTGCTTAAGCGTTTGGATGGCAAAGCCACTGTAGGCGATGTGGTGGCAGACCTTAAAGCCACTTTTCCAGATGCCGCTAACATTGAAGCCGATATTATCGGTATGTTTGAATTGGCACTTAGCAAGGGTTGGTTGCGTCAGCTCTAATACGATGAATGTAAGTTTAAATATAGGAGTTGCAAGATGACACAAGCCTCATTAGGTCAATCGGTGGTGCAAAAAACCGTGCATGCCCAGCAAAACAATGGCGTGGCGGCATCCATAACCCACACGCAGCCCCTTTGGTTGTTAGCCGAAGTGACCTACCGTTGTCCTCTGCATTGTGCTTTTTGCTACAACCCAACCGATTACGATAAACACACGCAAAACGAATTAAGCACTGAGCAATGGATACAAGCCTTGCGCGATGCCCGTAAATTGGGTGCCTTGCAGTTGGGCATTTCTGGT
>CALQUO020000002.1 GCA_943333775.2 Methylotenera oryzisoli | reverse complement strand
TCTAAGGCGCTGGCATTCAACGGTTTGGCGTAGATCAATTTTAAAGGGCCAAACGGTGAAAACCAGCTGACACCCACACCAGTCGTGTAGCGCAAATCTTTTGGATCCGGCGTTTGATTGGATCCCCAAACATAGCCAGAGTCAACAAAAGCGCTAAGTCTAAATTGCTTGGAATCCTTAATACCTGGGACGGGGAAAAACAATTCCATGCTCCCAAGAGCGCTTTGTGTACCGCCAATAAAAAATTGGTTGTTATCAATGCCACCCATAGGACCCATAGCGCCAATTGCATAACCCCTAACCGAATTCACCCCACCCATAAAAAAGTTTTTAAAGAACGGATATGGCTTGTCGCCATAATTGTTGGCATAACCAAGCTCACCATTCAATAGCAGTGTTAAGTCATTTAACACTTCCTTGTAATAAGAGTGTTTGTAGTTAATTTTGTAATATTGCAAATCTAGCACGGGCAACGTCACTTCAGCGCTTAAGCGCTGATATACGCCATTTTTTGTGTACATAATACTGTCGCGACTGTCGTGTGACCAGCCTGCGCTTAATGCGAGAGAGTTACTGGTGCAATTCTGCGGAAAAGTAGGGGGCGAGGTATTGCCACAAAACTCTTGGTATTGTATTGGGCTATCCGCGAAAAGCTGAATGTCAGTTAAATCTAATGCCAGACCAAAACTAATGCCGTCCCTTTCGTTTAAGGGAATACCAAAGCGCACGCCACCGCCATATGATGATGTATTAAAGGTGCCTATGTTATTTGTAACGCCATTGCCTGAGTTCACATCACGCCGGTAAACATCAAAACCACGGCTGACACCGTCAGGCGTGAAGTAAGGGTCGGTATAGGACAAGGCATAAGTGGTATTTATTTTACCAGTGTTGAGTTGGGCGCTCACGCGGTTACCGGTTCCCAGAAAGTTATTTTGGTTAACCGTAACCCCAAACACCACGCCCTCATTACTGGATAAGCCGGCACCAAACTGAACGCTGCCAGTTGATTGTTCAACCACGCTTATATTGAGATCCACTTGATCAGCCGCACCTGGAACGGCCGGCGTTTCTACGTTCACGTCTGAGAAATATTGTGTACGCACTAAACGCTCTTTGGAGCGGTTGATTTTGGTTGAGTCATACCAAGCCGATTCCAATTGACGAACTTCACGACGCACTACCTCATCACGTGTGCGGGTGTTGCCTACAACGTTGATGCGCCTAACATAGACGCGCTTACCTGGGTCAATGTAAAAAGTGAAGGCGGCGGTATGCGACTCCTTGTTAACCTCAGGAACAGGATTAACATTAGCAAAGGCATAGCCTTCATTACTTAAGCGGTCGCTGATAGCCTTACTGGACTGCGTGATGTTGCTTCTGCTAAAGGTGTCGCCTTTCTTAACGGCAATTAATGCCTGCAGTTCGCTGTCTGGCACTATGCTTTCGCCGGCCAACTTCACCTCTGATATGCTGTATTTTTCGCCTTCAGTGATGTTGACGGTAATGTAAATGTCTTTTTTATCTGGTGTGATGGAGACTTGCGTGGAATCGATATTAAATTCGAGATAGCCTTGATTCATGTAGAAAGAACGCAGCGTTTCAAGGTCGGCATTCAATTTTTGTTTTGAATACTGATCGTCTTTATTCCACCAACTCATCCAATTGGGCGTGGTGAGCAAAAACTCTGCGCGCAAATCTTCCATTGAGAAGGCTTGGTTGCCAACAATATTAATGCTGCGAATCTTGGAAACGGCGCCCTCTTCTATATCAAAGCGAACTGCGACCCGATTGCGCTCCAGTGGAGAGACCACGGCTTTTACGCTGGCACCGTATTTGCCTTGTGAAAGATATTGACGCTTAATTTCTTGTTCGGCGCGGTCTAACTGCGACTTATCAAAAATCTGGCCGTCTGCAATACCAATTTGCTTTAAACCTTCTTTCATCTTGTCGGTAGGAAAGGATTTGTTACCGCTAAAGTCGATCTGCGCAATCGATGAGCGTTCTTGAACGGTCACCACCAGTACATCACCTTCTGCTTCTATGCGTACGTCTTTAAAAAAACCGGTGCCGTATAAGGCTTTAATGGCTTGAGAGGCTAAGTCATCCGTCATGCTGTCGCCGACTTTGACCGGCAAATTAGTAAACACGGTGCCGGCTTCGGTGCGCTGTATACCTTCAACCCGAATGTCTTTAATGACAAATGGCGCCATGGCCATGGCTGCATTGGCGAACAAGCCAGTGAGCAATAACAGGATGGGTTTGAGCTGCAGGCAGAAGCGTCCTGATGGTAATTTTTTAATGGTGCTTACTTTTTTTAATGCCATGCATCAGCCCGTTATTAATTTAGTTATATCGTTATAAAAAGCAATGATCGTCATCAAACTCAATAAGGTCAGACCGACTTTTTGCCCCATGGCCATTACTGACTCAGATAAGGGCTTGCCAGTTATAAATTCTACCGTATAGTACATCAAATGGCCGCCATCTAAAACTGGTATGGGCAATAGATTTAACACACCTATGCTGATGCTGATTAAGGCTAAAAAGCCGATAAAAACCTTAATGCCCATGGTCGCACTTTGCCCAGCGTAACCGGCTATGGTAACAGGCCCACTTATACCTTGCCACGAAGCTTGACCTATGAGCATTTTAAAAAGCATCTGCAGGCTGAATGCTGCCGTATCCCAAGTCTTTTCGATGGCCTTTATCATTGCATTTGGCAAGCTATATTGCTGCAAAATCAATCCGCTTGTTTGCATTTTTACCGCCGCGCCTATGCGGCCTACGGCGACACCCTGCTCCATTTCAGCCGTGGGCTTGATGCGCAGTGTTAATATCGATTCCCCGCGTAAAATTTGCACTGCCAACTCCTTACCAGCATGCAGCCTGATGTAACCAACAAAATCCTGCCATGTGCCTATTGATTGCTTTTCCACGGCCACTATTAAATCATCCACTTGAAGGCCTGCATTGTTCGCTGGGCTGCCGCTCACTACCTCACCAATTTTGGCGGGCATCATCACTTGCTGAGGCGTAAAACCCAGGCTGGCAAAAGCATCCTCATTGGCCTCAGCCTTGCGCAAGGTGCTTAAGTTTAAGGAATGACTTTTTTTTGTTTGCTGCTTACTTAGGCCGCCAACTTCTACACTTTCTTGACTGAGTGAGGATTTGAGCAGTAGCCAATGAAAATCCTGCCAGCTTGCAACTTCTCTGCCGTTAACCGATTGCACGGTTTCGCCAATTTCAAAGCCGGCCAACGCGGCAGGGCTCTGCGAGGCGACGTCAGCTAAAATAGGCTTTAAGCCGACTACCCCCATCATGAACAGCATGCTGTAAAGCAGGATGGCCAACAGCAGGTTGGCTAAAGGCCCAGCTAAAACAATAGCCATGCGTTTAAGTACAGGCTGACGATTAAAAGCCCGATTCAGCTCAGCGTCAGAATAGCTTGTTCGCGCAACCCCCTCTTGATTAATCTCACGCTCATCCAGCATTTTTACATAGCCACCCAAGGGGATGGCTGCAACGATAAACTCGGTTTGATCCTTGCCGAACTTCTTCAGCCACAGGGGCTTCCCGAAGCCTATGGAGAATTTTAGTACCCGCACACCGCACCATCGCGCCACCTGAAAATGGCCGTATTCGTGCACCGTCACCAATATGGCTATCGCCAGAATAAAAGCTAAGAGGGCTAGCATAGCGCCTGAATAATTTTAGCTGTAGCAAGCCTAGCCTCAGCATCAACCGATACCAACTGCTCTATAGACTCAACGGCGGGGAAATTCGACAAGGACAAGACCTGTTCTATGGTATTGGGAATGGCCATAAAGTTAATTTTTTCAGCCAAAAATGCCTCCACGGCGATTTCGTTGGCGGCATTTAATATGGCAGGTGCCGTACCTCCAGCCCTGAGCACATCGTATGCATATTGCAAGCAGGGAAAACGGACTTTGTCCGGTGCGCAAAAATCCAAACGTGCCGTAGCAAGTATATCCAAGCTTGCTACACCACTACTCACCCTCTCTGGGTAGGCTAAACCGAATGCAATTGGGGTGCGCATATCCGGATTGCCCAATTGCGCCAGTATGCTGCCGTCTATGTACTCCACCATTGAATGAATGACACTTTGTGGGTGCACCACCACTTCAATTTGATCTGCGCTGGCATTAAACAGCCAGTGCGCTTCTATCACCTCTAGGCCTTTGTTCATTAACGTGGCCGAGTCGATTGTGATTTTAGGCCCCATCAACCAGTTGGGATGGTTGAGGGCCTCGGCACGGTTAACCAACTGCAGTTTTTCTAAACTGGCATTTCTAAAAGGTCCGCCCGATGCGGTTAGGAGTATTTTTCTAACACCCATGCGCGTTAAATCGCTGATCTTATGTGGCGGCATCGCCTGAAAAATAGCATTGTGCTCGCTGTCTATGGGCAATAAGGTAGCACCACCATCTTGCACGGCTTGCATGAATAGGTTGCCTGCCATAACTAATGTTTCTTTGTTGGCTAAAAGAATGCGCTTGCCGGCCTTTGCCGCAGCCATGGCTGGATGTAAGCCTGCTGCACCGACAATTGCTGCCATCACGATGTCCACATCATCGTGCGCCGCCACCTCGCTGAGCGCTTGCTCGCCATGCAATACCCTTGTTTTGGAGTCAATGGTTTTCAGTTCTTGGCTTAACTGTGCAGCCGCTTCTGTTTGCAACATCACGGCAAATTGCGGCTGGCATTGCTTACACAAGGCCAACATGCCGGCCACGTTGTTATTGGCGCTCAAAGCAAATACACTAAAACGTTTGGGATGCTGCGCGATAACGTCTAAAGTTTGCATGCCTATGGTGCCAGTCGCACCCAGTATGGTCACCTGCTGCATGGCTTGCATGGTTAGCTTATCGGACATGAAGTTGCAAATCAGAAAACAATGGGAAGTATATATAAAACAAAGCCACTGGCAGGGTGGGCATCAATCCATCTATTCTATCCAACACACCGCCGTGGCCAGGCAATAATTGGCTGCTGTCTTTAACATTAGCATGGCGTTTTAATAAGGATTCAAACAAATCCCCCATCACGCTTAACACCACCAAGAACCATAATGCAACGACCAACCAACGACTGATGTGCCAGTAATGACAAAGTACTAAGCCATACAAGGTGACGGTCAACAGCGCACCTGCGACACCCTCCCATGTTTTACCTGGACTGATTTCCGCTGCTAATTTATGCCTTCCAAATTGCTTGCCAGAAAAATAGGCCGCACTATCCGCTAGCCATACTGTAGCCATGATGGCTAACAGCAACCATGGACTGACTTTTTGCAAGCCAATTAAAGCCAGCCAAAGTGATAAGAGTAAGCAAAAACCGAGTGTGGCGAGCAGCAAGCGGTTATGAATTTCTTTTCTAGTTAACAGCCATACGGGTGCAATAAACAACCAAAAAAGCGTGGCCAAGCACAGCGCTAAAACAGCCAAGACATCTATGTAATAGGCTGCAGGTAGCAGCGCCGAGAACAATATCATGGCCGCCGCGCTGGCAGTGCAAGCTAAATTTAGCCAGGTTTGACGCTTGTTTAGCTTGATTAAATTGGACCACTCCCAAACAGCAATCAAGGTAGCGGATAGCGTAAGCAAAGCCCAAATTAAATCTGAAGCTTTAAACAGAGTGGTTGAAAAAAATAATCCGAGAAAAAAGGCAGTAATAATGCGGGTTTTAAGCATGAATTAAGCCTTAGTTATTGCTAGCCGTATCGCTGACCTGCTCGCTCGTTCGGCCGAAGCGGCGCTCGCGATTTTGGTAGGATGCAAGGGCTAAATTAAAAGCAGATTGATCAAAATCTGGCCATAAGGTATCGGTAAAGTAGAGCTCGGTGTAAGCCAACTGCCAGAGCATAAAATTACTGATGCGTTTTTCACCTCCGGTTCGTATGAACAAATCAGGCTCGGGAGCGAAATGCATGGCAAGATGTGGCGCCAGGTGCTCCTCGTCGAAGCCTCCAACGTGTGACGGCATGGCCATATGCATCTTATTCACCGCCTGCAAGATGTCCCAGCGCCCGCCGTAATTTGCCGCGATACTTAAGGTCAAGCCAGTGTTATTGGCGGTTAAACGTTCGGATAATTCTATTTTTTCTATCAATTCAGCATTAAAACGGGTGCGATCGCCAATTAAAACCAATTTAATATTGTTTTCGTGTAGATTTGCCACTTCTCGTTTTAGCCCTTGTATGAACAAACTCATCAAGAACGAAACTTCATCGGCTGGCCTGCGCCAATTTTCACTGCTAAACGCGAACAAAGTTAGGTAAGCGACGTTATGGTCAACGCAGGCTTTAACCAATTCAAGCACCGCATCCATTCCGCGCTTATGCCCCGCTACCCTTGGTAAAAAGCGCTTGCTTGCCCAACGCCCATTGCCATCCATTATGACGGCAATGTGTTGTGGCATGTCTGTGCTTATGGGGATGCTTTTGGTCGCGCTAGAGAAAAAAGCCACGAAAACTCCAATCGTTGTGTGGGTTATATAGCTTGCAGGTTTGGATCGGAATGATCAAACAGCCATCAATTCAGCTTCTTTGACCTGCAGCATTTTATCCACTTCAGCCACGGCTTTATCGGTGGCTTTTTGAATATCATCTTGGGCACGACGCTCGTCGTCTTCTGGGATCTCTTTGTCTTTGAGCATTTTTTTCAATGCATCATTGGCATCACGCCTAACGTTGCGGATTGAGACTTTGGCGCCCTCCGCTTCGCTGCGGACTATCTTGGTCATGTCGCGTCTACGCTCTTCGGTTAACATAGGCATGGGCACCCTAATCAAATCACCGCTGGTCGCTGGATTTAAGCCTAGATCGCTGTCACGGATAGCCTTCTCCACCTTGCCTATCATGGTTTTTTCAAACGGCTGCACATTGATGGTTCTGGCATCACCCAAATTAACGTTGGCCACTTGATTGACCGCCACCATGGAACCGTAATATTCGACCATGACGTGATCCAACAAACCAACGTGGGCACGACCAGTGCGCACTTTAGCTAAATCATTTTTTAGCACCTCCAATGATTTTTGCATTTTTTGCGCCGCATTATTTTTCACTTCATCTAACATGCAGTTCTCCAACTAAGTAGGATAGGTATGGCCTGAGCTTTAACAGGCTTGATTTTGATAATTTAATTTGAACGGATAGCCAGCGTTACGGCGTTACCATGGTGCCTTCATCTTCACCCAACAATACCCTTTTCAGTGCGCCTTGTTTAAAAATACTAAATACCACTATAGGCAATTTTTGATCGCGGCATAGGGTTAATGCCGTGGCGTCCATGACCTTTAGATTTTTGATGATGGCTTCATCAAAGCTAATGGTTTTATAACGCATGGCTTCTGGATTGGTTTTAGGATCGTCGGTGTAGATGCCGTCGACTTTAGTGGCTTTTATCACCACATCGGCATTCATTTCCATGCCGCGCAATGCGGCAGCGGTGTCCGTGGTGAAAAACGGGTTGCCGGTACCGGCGCCAAAGATGACCACGCGGCCTTCTTCTAAGTAGCGTATGGCTTTACCACGTATATAAGGCTCGGCCACCTGCTCAATATTTAATGCGCTTTGTACCCGTGCATTCAAGCCTATGTTTTTCATCGCATCCTGCAATGCCATGGCATTCATCACGGTGGCTAGCATGCCCATGTAATCGGCCGTGGCTCTATCCATACCCTCTGCTGCTGGCGCGACACCGCGAAAAATATTGCCCCCGCCAATCACAACAGCAACCTGCACACCCAAATCCACCACTTCCTTGACTTCGGCCACGATGCGATTAATGGTGGCGCGATTGATGCCGTATGCATCGTCGCCCATTAAAGCCTCACCAGAAAGTTTGAGTAGGATCCGTTTGTAGGCGGGTGCTGCCATAATATTTCTCTTTGTAAAAAGTTTGCATATTTAAGCATAAAAACGGCTTTTTAGGCATAAAAAATGGCCAGCCATGCAAAATTTAACGGTCTTTTTAAGCAAAAAATGGGGCCTGATTACAGACCCCATTTTTGTGTTTCACAAGTAATAGCCGCAATGGCTATGCTTTTTACATGATTAAATCATGGCAGCCGCCGCGGCCACTTCTGCTGCGTAATCTACTACCGCTTTTTCAATGCCCTCGCCTACCGTGAACATGGTAAACGATGCCACGCTAGCCCCTTTGGATTTAAGCAATTGCTCAATGGTTAACTTGTCGTCTTTAACGAAAACTTGGCTTAGCAAGGTCACGTCTTTAAGGAATTTTTGCACCGTACCATCAGCAATTTTTTCCAACATAGCTTCTGGCTTGCCTGCTTCCTTGGCTTTTTCTATAGCCACACGACGCTCCGCTTCAATCAAGCTGGCATCAATACCGCTTACGTCCAATGCCTTTGGCTTGGCTGCGGCAATGTGCATAGCGATGTCTTTAGCCAAGGTGTCATCTCCACCGACCAAGTCTACCAACACACCGATTTTGCTACCGTGTATGTAGCTGGCCAATTTACCTTTAACGCTTGGGCAGACAAAGCGTCGTGGCGTAATGTTTTCACCAATTTTACCTACCAATTGAGCGCGCGTACCTTCAACGGTTGAATCGCGCATAGCCAAGTCGCCGACTGCATTGATGTCAGCTGGATTTTTAGTCGCTACAATGACGGCTAATTCGTTGACAAATTTAAGGAAATCTTCATTTTTAGCGCAGAAGTCAGTTTCAGAGTTCACTTCTATCATGGCGCCTGATTTGCCGTCTGCTGCAATAAATACACCAACTGTACCTTCAGCTGCTACACGGCCTGCTGCCTTGCTGGCTTTATTGCCAAAACGAACACGCAATATCTCTTCTGCACGAGTCATGTCGGCTTCGGCTTCAGTCAACGCTTTTTTACAATCCATCATTGGCGCATCGGTGCGCTCACGTAATTCTTTTACCATGCTTGCGGTAATTTCAGCCATTTTTAGCTCCTAAATTATTAAAAGCTGCATTAAATATACAGCTTAATTGCTTGATTTTATGTGTGTATTTTTAAAACTAAAAAAGGGGCCCTAAGCCCCTTTTGTGCCCAAGTTACTTAGGCGGCAACGTCTGCCACTTCCACTGTTTCTTCTTCAGCCGCTGATTTAACCAACTCAGAAATCACTGAGCTACGACCTTCAAGCACGGCATCAGCCACGCCACGGGCGTATAAACGAATAGCGCGACTAGAGTCATCGTTACCAGGAATAACGAAAGCAACGCCGTCTGGTGAGTTGTTTGTATCAACCACGCCGATTACTGGAATACCTAATTTGGCCGCTTCGGTAATGGCACCACTTTCATGACCCACATCAATGATGAAGATCGCGTCTGGCAAGCCACCCATTTCTTTAATGCCGCCTATGGAACGCTCTAATTTTTCGATTTCACGTTTGTAGCCTAGCGCTTCTTTTTTACCAAATTTCTCTAAGCTGCCATCCAATACCATGGCTTCAAAATCTTGTAAGCGTTTGATGGATTGTTTAACTGTTTTAAAGTTAGTTAACATGCCGCCTAACCAGCGGTGGTTAACGTAAGCGCAACCTGCGCGGCTGGCTTCTTCTTTAACGATATCACGTGCTTGGCGTTTAGTACCGACGAATAAGATGCGGCCTTTGTTAGCAGCTAGCGTGCGCACATGCTTCAGCGCCTCTTCAAACAATGGCAGCGTTTTTTCTAGGTTAACGATATGTATCTTGTTACGATCGCCAAAAATGAACGGTGCCATTTTTGGATTCCAGTAGCGGGTTTGATGGCCGAAGTGAACGCCGGCTTCTAACATGTCACGCATGGTGATAGACATAATTTCTCTCTTTTCAAAAGGGTTATCAATTCACACAAGACCAGTAACACCTTTATTTATCTGTCTTTATTCAAAGACTTACTATAAAAGCACCCTTGATAGGCTTGTGTGCAAAATTTACAACTTCAACCGAAGCTGCATGCCTGCATAAATTTGCAGAGGCCGCATATTACCATTAAGCATCTGAGTTTGCTAGCAATTTACCGCTATTTTTATCCGTTTAATGACGCTGGCATTAATAAAACAGGCCGCCCTCATGCAGCAAACTAAGAGGCGCTGCTATCCCAATAGACAGGGTGGTTTATGCTAAAATGGCCTCATCATTATTTAAGCTAAACGTTCATGGCTATCTCTATTAAAAACCAACACGATGTTGAAAAAATGCGCCTAGCAGGTAAATTAGCCTCTGAGGTGCTGGATTTTATTACTCCGCACGTTGTGCACGGCGTGACCACCGACCAGTTAGACAAGCTCTGCCATGATTATATTGTTGACGTGCAGCAGGCCATCCCAGCGCCGCTTAACTATGCGCCAGACGGCCATAAGCCCTACCCTAAATCGATATGCACCTCCATCAATCAGCAAATTTGTCACGGTGTACCCAGTGATAAAGCACTTAAAAATGGCGACATTGTTAACGTCGATATTACGGTCATTAAAGACGGCTACCACGGCGACACAAGCCGCATGTTTTATGTCGGTGAAGTAACCCATCAAGCCAAGCGCCTTTGCGAAATTACATACCAGGCGATGTGGCTGGGCATTAGCAAAGTAAAAGCCGGTGCAACATTAGGTGACATCGGCTACACCATTCAAGCTTTTGCTGAAAAAAGCGGCTACAGCGTGGTCCGCGAATTTTGTGGGCATGGCATAGGCAAAGTGTTTCACGAAGAACCACAGGTTTTGCATTACGGCAAACCGGGCACCGGCTTAACACTAAAAGCCGGCATGATGTTCACCATAGAGCCCATGATTAATGCCGGCAAACGCGACATCAAACAAATGCCAGACGGTTGGACCATAGTCACTAAAGACCGCAGCCTTTCCGCCCAGTGGGAACACACCATACTGGTAACCGAACATGGCTTTGAAGTCATGACCTTGTCAGACGGCTCACCTGCCCCCCCTGGCTTTATCAGCTCTCTATAAGGCAGCGCACGCTCATGCCAGTTTGCACAACCAGCATAGTAAGTAAGCCAGAAACCATGCACGTTAATGCTTGGCGCCAACAGCTTAAAATCGGCTACCAAGCATTGGAGGCCGATTTTCTAAGTCACGCTCAACAACACCGCTTATTTAAGCAGCATTGCCAGCTTATAGATGGCTTACTCAAAGAAATATGGCAACAAACAGTCACAAGCGACTCATGTAGCCTCATCGCCGTTGGCGGCTACGGTCGCGCTGAGCTCTACCCGCATTCCGATATAGACTTACTCATCTTGGTACCTGAATCGGCGATTAACGATAAGCAGATTAACCACCAACTCGAAACATTAATTGGCTGGCTTTGGGACATAGGCCTAAGCGTCGGCCACAGCGTGCGCAGCCTAAACGAATGCATGACTGAGGCATCAAAAGACATCACGGTGCAAACAAATTTGATGGAATACCGCTATTTAGACGGCAATCCTAGTCTATACAATGCCTTTGTGGCGGAAACCGAAAAAGCCTTTGATAAACCGGAAGCCGTGGCAAGATTTTTTCATGCCAAGTTGCAAGAACAACAACAACGGCACGCTAAATTTAATGACACGGCCTACAACTTAGAACCCAACATTAAAGAAAGTCCGGGCGGACTGCGCGACTTACACATGATACTGTGGCTAATGCGCAGCCTAAATAGACTAGGTGGCAAAGCCTTAACGGCGAGCAATATTTGGTCATTGTTAGCCAGTCAACACATCCTTTCGGCAACGGAAGCTCGGCAAATACAGAAGCATCAAAAACACCTGCAGCTATTGCGCATACGTTTACATTTCGTCAGCAAGCGCCGCGAAGACAGGTTGTTGTTTGATTTTCAGAATGAACTGGCTGACAACTTAGGCTACCTTAACACCGCTAGCAAACGCGCCAGCGAGCAACTCATGCAAGCTTATTACCGCAGCGTTAAGTTCATAAGGGTAATGAATGAAATATTATTGAAAACGCTGCAGCAAAACTTGTCCCCAAACCCCATAGCCATTACCCCTATTAATGCTCGATTTGAAGCGCATGCTGGCTTGTTGGCGGCAAAAAATGCCGGCCTCTTGCAGCAGCAGCCAAGCGCCATACTAGAGGCATTCTTGTTGCTGCAGCAGCATCAAACCTTAAGCGGCATGAGCGCGAATCTGCTGCGTAACTTGATGCGCATCAAAAAATTAGTCAATCGCGATTTTAGGCAGTCAGCCCAAAATAAGCAGTTGTTCATGCAAATCTTATCGCAAGATCACGGGGTCAATCATGCGCTGCGCGCCATGAACCAATATGGCATATTGGGCTGCTACATTCCAGCTTTTGGCAAGATAGTCGGGCAGATGCAGCACGATTTATTTCACGTTTACACGGTCGACGAACACATCCTTAACGTACTAGCTAATTTAAGACGTTTTGCTAAAGCCGAACTGAAACACGAATTTCCACTTTGTAGCCAACTTTTCAGCCAATTTGATGGCCGGCATTTATTGTATTTAGCCGCTTTGTTCCATGACATCGCCAAGGGACGCGGAGGCGATCACTCCACCTTAGGCACAGTTGATGCAAGACGCTTTTGTAAACTGCACGGCTTGAGTAAGGACGACGCAGAATTCGTGGCGTGGCTGGTATCAGCTCACCTCAACATGTCTTCAACCGCACAAAAATCTGACCTATCGGATCCCTTGGTGATCGAATCGTTTGCGCAATTTGTACAAAACGAGCGACGCTTGACGGCGCTGTATCTACTTACAGTAGCAGATATAAGGGGCACCAGCCCTATGGTCTGGAACGCATGGAAAGCCAGGCTCTTGGAAAGCTTATTTCAAGCCACCAAGCATGCGCTGAGCAACCAATTTTGCTACAGCCAAGATGCCATAGCCACACGCAAGCAAGAAGCCTCAATAAAATTGCACAAATTTGGCTTAAGCAGCCATTCCTATGAGCATTTGTGGCAAGCATTTGGTCCCAATTATCTAATACGCTACGACAGCGATGAGATAGCATGGCATAGCCGTCTGTTAACGCCACATTTAAATAGCAATCAACCCATCGTTAGATCGCGCTTAAGCCCCAGCGGCGATGGCATACAAGTAATGATATACAACAAGGATCAAAACGATTTGTTTGCAAGGATATGTAACTTTTTTGACAGCATGGCCTACAGCATTGTGGAGGCAAAGATTTACACCACAGACCATGGTTATGCTCTAGACAGCTTTATTGTTCTCGATCAATCCGGCAAATCAGTAAGCTATAGCGGACTATTAAAATTCATTGAATTGGAATTAAGTAAAAAGCTAGACGCATTGGTTTTATTGAGCCCACCGCTAAAAGGCCGCATCAGTCGTCAAGTCAAATACATGCCCATAGCAACGCAAGTCACGATTAGCGAACAAGCCGATGCCCACCATCACAAATTGGAAATTGTAGCCAACGACAGACCTGGCTTGCTAGCCAGCTTGGCGCATCAACTTTTGGCAGAAGAAATTGAACTGCACAATGCCAAAATCAACACCCTGGGGAACCGTGCCGAAGACATCTTTTTAATTTCCGCCAGAAAAGGCAAGAAGTTAAACCCAGTTAAACTTGAAGCCTTACGCAGTGCTTTAATCAATGAAATCTAACCCGGAAGCACCCTAGCAATAGGCAATAAAAAAGCCTTGAAACGTCAAGGCTTTTTTATTAGTTTATTTGATTAACTGTGTTTGTAATGTTTTTTCAATTGCTTCACTACTTCCCAATTGGATTTCAGTCCTTTTGGGAAAACAACAAAATCGCCAGCTTTGATAACAACCTTTTCGCCACCTTGAGGGGTCACGTGTATTTCACCTTCAAGCACGTAAGCACTTTCTGTCATACCAAAATCCAATGGGAATTTTGATGGTGCACAATCCCAGATAGACCAGCTTGAAACGCCTAGCGCCTTTAATTTTTCTTCTGATGGGTTATGTTCTACGGTAATTTGGCTCATGATTTATTCCTAGCACAATGTATATTAAGTAAACAAAGCCGCTCGTAAAAGCGACTAAACAATAAATAAAACGGGAAGTATCATATCACCAAAAGAAAATTATGGGGAAATATTGCTCCGCATAGCCAGCCATTCATTAAAAGCAAAAATGACAAGATGGCTAACCAAACATTGCTAGCACAGCATTTAATTTAAGGTTATGATTCAATTAATACTAACCTCTTTGGAGAATTAAAATTAATTACTCACGATTGTTTCTTTTTTCCATCATCGCCTTATTCCTAAGCGCATGCGCGGCCAATAGTGGCGTGATCAGCAGCAAATCAGAAAACGTAAGCAAGCTTAATGCTAGCATGTTAAGTGACATGCCTCTGCCTAAAGATGCGCGCATAGTGAATGAGAATTCCTTGGTGTTAGGCGAAGGCGATTCATGGGTTGGCCGTTTGGAAATCCTTTGCCCCTATTCCACCGGTGATGCCTTTGCTTTCTTTATCGATCAATACCCGCAGGCGGGCTGGACCTTACTCTCGGCGTCCAAATCTAAAAACAGCATACTGGTCTTCACCAATGCAAAGAAATCGGCCACTTTAGAAATTACTGAGGGCTCAGCGCTTAGCATGGCCTCCAAAATCACCATTACCGTCTCCCCAATCAACACCTCTCCATCGGGGCAAAAGAAGAAACTTTAAAAATTGAGCTTAGCAATCTACCCTAGATAGTTGCGCATTGCGACTAAAGTCTAGAAAGGAATTTAGCAGAAACAAAAAAGCCGCTGAAAAGCGGCTTTTTAATTGTTAGGGTGGCGGAAGAGGTGAGATTCGAACTCACGGTGGGCTCGCACCCACGACAGTTTTCAAGACTGTAGCATTAAACCGCTCTGCCACTCTTCCTCACAATCGCTTTAAACTCTAACGATTTTAAGAAGAAGGATTATAGCAAAGATTTATTCGTCTTGAACATCCTGATTTGGGAAAAAAACGTTGGTGTAGCCGAAATCTTTTAAATTGGGTATGCGCATAGGATACAACACGCCATCTAAATGATCGCATTCGTGTTGCACCACGCGCGCATGAAAGCCGCTGACCAGCCTATCAATAGGCTGGCCGTATTGATCAAATCCCGTGTAATGAAGGCGCGTATGGCGCGGCACGATACCCCGCATGCCAGGTACTGACAAACAACCTTCCCAACCGCTTTCAAGCTCATCACCCAAAGGCGTCAGCGTCGGGTTAATTAACACGGTATAAGGCACGGCATCGGCATCCGGGTAACGGGGGTTGCTAGGACTGGCGCCGTCAAGAACCGTTAGTTTTTGCCCAAAGATAACTACCCGCAAACTCACGCCAATTTGCGGTGCCGCAATGCCGGCTCCGTTCATGTCTAGCATGGTGTCTTCTAAATCAGCAATCAGTGCGTGCAATTCTGGGCTATCAAACTGTTGTACGGGCGAGGCAACCTGCAGCAGCAGAGGGTGACCCATTCGTATGACTTCTCTAATCGCCATTTGTTAGGCCTGCTTAACCAATTGTACAATCAGATTGCGTACGCGCTGCATAGTCAAGTTTAGATTATCCACGACCTCCTCGTATTGTATGCTGTGCAAGCTGTTACCTCGACCGGCAGCATGGTTAGCGATTGGGCATATCACGGCGTAGCTTATGCCCAACTCCCTAGCCAGCGCGGCTTCTGGCATGCCCGTCATGCCTACCATGGTGGCACCATCACGCTCTAAACGGTCAATCTCAGCAGCCGTCTCCAATCGTGGGCCTTGTGTAGCGGCATACACGCCATGATTAATTAAAGGTTCACCAATTGCGATTGCGGCTTTCTGCCATTTTTCGCGTAATTTTGGGCAATACGGTTCGGTAAAGTCTATGTGTTTGACCGGCAAATCCACGCCGTCGAAAAAGGTGGCATTTCTACCGTATGTGTAATCAATAATTTGATGTGGCATGGCTATGCTGCCAGGCGACAATTCTGCATGGATGCCACCGACAGTAGCGACTGCCGCTATTTTCGTGACGCCTTGCAGATGCAAGGCCGAGATATTCGCACGATAATTCACTTTATGCGGGGCAATGGTGTGCCCACTGCCATGCCGCGCTAAAAACACCACTTCACTTCCAGCAATCTTGCCAAACACCAATGGTTGCGATGGCTCGCCGTAGGGCGTGCGCACGATCAAACGCCTGGTGATTTCCAAATTGTCCAGCTGGGTTAAGCCGGTTCCACCGATGATAGCTAACATAAGGTTACTTCCAGTATTAATGTAGAGCCAGAATTACTCCAAACTTTACACAGTGATAATTTATTGATTCTAACAAAGCTTAGGCCATTTATTGCATAGTTTATTGCACAAAATACCGACTTTTTAATGGCTACTTTGCTAAATTTAGCAAAAAGAGCCAGCCAAATTGTGGCATACTCACGCCATGATGACGCCACCACACACCCCTCTAGACGCTCATGCCATTGCGGCTGATAGCCTACGTTTGGCGAAGCAGCATTACGAAAATTTTCCGGTTGCATCCTTTGTTCTCCCTGCCCGTTTGCGCGAACCGATTGCCTTAATCTACCGCTTTGCTAGGCAAGCTGATGATTTCGCAGACGAGGGTGAGCTTAGTGTAAGTCAGCGCGTCGCATTACTGGATGATTATCGCCATCAACTGGATTTATTGGCGGCTTACATCAAGCCTAATAGCAATTTTTTTCTAAGCTTAGGCGCCATGATAAAAGCCCGCCATCTACCCTACCAACCGTTTTACGATTTACTCGATGCATTTAAGCAAGACGTGAACAAAACCCGTTATGCCAATTACGCTGAAATTAGACAGTATTGTGAGCGTTCAGCTAATCCTATAGGCCGTTTGCTGCTCTCACTATATGGCGCAGCAAATCCGGAAAACAACGCTTATGCCGACAAAATCTGCACGGCACTGCAACTGATGAACTTCCTGCAAGACGTGGCCATAGACCTGCAAAAAAATGACGGTAGACATCGTATTTATCTATGCCAAGATGAAATGCAGGCCTATGGCATTAGCGAACAGACACTGGGGGATTTTGCCTCTGGTGTAAAATCCATTGACGCCAATTGGCAAGCTTTTATGCATTTCAATTTAAATCGAGCCGAGTCTTTGCTGGCCGCTGGCAAACCGCTGGGGCGCAAATTAACCGGTCGTATAGGCTTAGAGATGCGCATGATTATCTCCGGCGGAGAACGCATAGCGGCTAAAATTAGGCATCATCAAGGTGATGTGTTTAATCATAGGCCTAGGCTGCAAGCTTTAGATTGGTTGCGCATTGTATTTTCCGCCTTGTTTAAGCAATAGGAAACCCATGACGCCAGAACAATATTGCCAAGAAAAAACCGCCAAAAGTGGCTCCAGCTTTTACTATAGCTTTCGATTTTTATCCAAATCAAGGCGACTCGCCATCACCGCTTTGTATGCCTTTTGCCGCGAGGTAGATGACATTGCGGATGAGTGCACGGACTTATCGGTAGCCAAAACCAAACTCAATTGGTGGCGCAGCGAAATCGAACGCCTCTATCAAAACCAACCGCAGCATCCGGTAGCGAAGGCCCTGCTGGCAGCCATCCACACCTATCAATTAGACGCCGAGCATTTCATGGAAATCATAGACGGCATGGAGATGGATTTAAACTTCAACCGCTACCAAGATTTCAAGCAATTGCAGCTCTATTGTTACCGCGTGGCCAGTGTGGTTGGTTTGTTATCCGCACAGATATTTGGCTTTAAAAATCGAAAGACTTTAAAATTTGCGCATGACTTAGGCATGGCATTTCAACTAACCAACATCATCAGGGACGTCGGCGAGGATGCCAGACGCAATCGCATCTACCTACCTTTAGACGAATTGGCTAAATTTGGCGTCAGCGAGGACGACCTTTTAGCAAGCAGGGAATCCATTGCTGTGAAGCGTTTATTGGATTTTCAAATTGAGCGAGCGGAAAGCTATTACGACAAAGCCCTTGGCACATTGACGGCTGAAGACCATAAAAACCAGCGCGTGAGCTTGATGATGGCCTCAATTTACCGCACCCTGCTCCGCGAGATCGGCTCCAGTGGGGCCGAAAAAGTATTAAACGCTCGCATCTCCCTAGGCGCGCTTAGAAAGATGTTGCTGGCGCTTAAGGTTTGGCTTAAGTATTGATAAATCCTAGCCCTATGCATAAAACTCGGATTGCTATCATAGGCGGCGGTTGTGCCGGTATAAGTGCAGCGATAGCAATGGCTAAGCAAGGATGGGCGGTTAGCCTGTTTGAAGCCGGTAGTGAGCTGGGTGGGCGGGCCCGCAGCATAGCATTTACAAATGCGTCCGGCAGCACTTACCTAGACAACGGTCAGCACATCTTGATCGGCGCCTACAAATCCACGTTGCGGCTATTAAACACTGTAGGCCTTAGCGAAAAACAAGCTTTTTTAAGATTGCCGTTTTCCGTACGTATGCATGGTCCAGGCCATTGCCTGCTTAGTCTAAATACCGCGTCTTACTTACCCGCCCCGCTGACCATGCTGCTAGGATTGCTTGCATGCAAAGGCTTGAGTTTCAGTGAACGCTTAGCCAGCATAAGCATGATGGCACGCATGGCTTTCAATGGCTACCGCCTGGACCACGACCTACCCTTAGCATCTTTCTTGCAAGATCAAAACCAAAGTAACAAGGCGATCCAACTGCTATGGGAGCCGATTAGCCTAGCGGCGCTGAATACGCCTATTCAGGTAGCAAGCACAAAGGTATTTTTAAATGTGCTCAAAGACACCATGGCTAGCACCACTTGGTTTAGCCTGAAAAAAAACAACGATTTCTTATTGGCGAAACTAGACTTATCCAAATTGATAGGCGACCCGGCCAGCGTTTACTTGCGGCAACATGGCGTCCGCATTAAGCTAAAACAGCGCATTAAAGGCATTAGCAAAAGCGATTTAGGTTTCCAACTGAGCGGCGAAGAAGAGGCGGCTGTATATAGCCACGTGGTGTTGGCCACGGCACCGCATAACGCAAACCAATTGATGGCTGGCCTAAGTGAATTGCATGCAGAACGCATGGCCTTGGCTTCTTTTGACTATCAACCTATAGTCACGTTATACCTGCAATACCCGACTCACACAAAATTAAGGCTGCCCATGATAGGCTTGACCAATGGCGCAGGGCAATGGGTGTTCGATAGGGGCCAACTGTGCCAGCAACATGGCTTGCTCGCCGTGGTGATCAGTGGAGCGGGCTCGCACCAAAACCTGTCGCAAGAGCAATTAGCCGAGGCGGTGACGGCCCAGCTTAAGCAAGCCTTCCCGGAGCTTAGCGAGCCACTATGGCATAAGGTAATCACAGAAAAACGCGCCACTTATGCCTGTAAGCCCGATTTAACTAGGCCGCTGCAGCAAACGGCGCTGCCTAACTTCTACCTTGCTGGGGATTACTGTTATGCGGACTACCCGGCAACCATAGAAGGTGCGGTGCGCAGCGGTTTAATTTGTGCTGAGCTGATTCAGGCTAGCCACGAAGTCGGCTAGCGATTATAGCTAGCGCAATTGCTGCAATGCCTGGTCTAAGCGTTCGACGGCGATCACCTCTAAACCAGCAATCTTGGCCTTAGGCGCGTTGGATTTCGGCACAATGGCTTTACTAAAACCCAATTTAGCCGCTTCTTTTAAGCGCATTTGCCCGCCTTGAACGGGGCGTACTTCCCCTGCTAAACCAACTTCACCAAAAACTATAAGTTTATTGTCTAATGCCTTGTTTTTTAATGAAGAAACAATGGATAAAATGACCGCTAAATCGACTGCAGGTTCAGCTATTTTCACGCCCCCCACTGCATTAATGAACACGTCTTGATCAAAACACGGAATGCCGGCGTGCCTATGTAGCACGGCAAGTAACATGGCCAAACGATTTTGCTCTAAACCCACGCACAAACGCTTAGGGCTAGGCGCGTGACTTTCATCCACCAGGGCTTGAATTTCAATCAACAAAGGCCGAGTGCCTTCCATGGTAACGGTGATGCAACTGCCGGCCACTTGGCTGTCATGATGGGATAAGAATAAAGCCGAGGGGTTAGCTACTTCACGCAAGCCTTTTTCAGTCATGGCAAAGACACCCAACTCGTTAACCGCACCAAAGCGATTTTTGAATGCGCGTATGAGTCGGAAGCTGGAATTTTGATCGCCTTCAAAATACAAGACGGTATCAACAATGTGCTCTAGAACACGCGGCCCAGCTAAGGTGCCGTCTTTGGTGACATGCCCGACCAGTATTACGGTAATACCTAATTGCTTAGCCAATCGCGTGAGCTGAGCTGAACACTCGCGAACCTGCGCGACTGACCCGGGCGCTGACGTCAAGGCCTCGGAATAAACGGTTTGGATGGAGTCAATGACAGCAATATTCGGCTTGTGGGTTTGCAGCGTGGCTAAGATCTTCTCTAGATTAATTTCGGCCAGCAATTCCACCTCGCTGGCATCCAGCCCAAGGCGCTTAGCGCGCATAGCGATTTGCTGAGGGGATTCTTCACCACTGACATAGATAGCCTGGGCGGATCGTCCTAGGTGGCATAACACCTGCAATAGCAAGGTGGATTTACCTATACCCGGGTCGCCGCCGATTAACACCACCCCACCCTCGACCAAACCGCCTCCTAGCACGCGATCAAATTCGCTGATGCCAGTGGCTTGCCGTGCAATATCGGCCGCTTGAATACTGCTTATTTTTTGCAGGCTAGCACTTTGCGTCAAGCCATCGAATTTATTGGCGTAGCGATTGGTGCTGACGGTTTCTTCTAAGGTCTCAACCAAAGTATTCCAGGCAAGGCAGCCTGGGCACTGGCCTTGCCATTTCGGTTCGCTAGCGCCGCATTCAGTGCAGGTGTATAAGGTTTTTGCTTTTGCCATGGCCAGCTTAGGAAACGGACTAGTAGCTGTCGGCCATGTGGCCACTGCCCGCGTAATTTTCAAAACGGGTATGCTGGCCTATGAATGTCAGACGAACGCGGCCTATCGGGCCGTTACGCTGCTTGGCTATGATGATTTCCGCCGTGCCCTTGTCCACGCTATCCGGGTTATACACTTCATCACGGTAGATAAACAATATCACGTCGGCATCCTGCTCGATCGCACCGGACTCGCGCAAATCGCTCATTACCGGGCGCTTGTCTGGGCGCTGCTCTACACTGCGATTGAGCTGCGACAACGCCACTACCGGGCAGTCCAGCTCTTTAGCCAAGGCCTTGAGTGAACGGGATATTTCCGAAATTTCCGTGGCACGATTTTCACCCTGACGCCCTGCTGGGGCAGCCATCAACTGCAAGTAATCGACCACGATTAAACCTAACTTACCGGTTTGCCTGTGCAAGCGTCTGGCTCTGGCGCGCACATCAAAACTGCTTAAGCCTGCACCCTCGTCAATGAAGATGGGGGCTTCGTTTAGCCTACCCAATGCCGTGGTTAATTTTTCCCAATCTTCGTCTTCTAATTTCCCCGTACGCATACGGTGCTGATCCAATCGACCGACCGACCCTATCATACGCATGGCCAATTGCGTGGAGGCCATTTCCATGGAGAACACGGCAACCGGCAGACCGGTGTCCAAGGCCACATTCTCAGCCATATTGAGTGAAAAAGCCGTTTTACCCATGGAGGGGCGGCCGGCAACGATAATTAAATCGCCACCCTGCATGCCCGATGTCATGGAATCCAGGTCGGTAAAGCCAGTAGGCACGCCGGTGACATCCGATGGGTTATCCCGTGAAAAAAGTTGATCGATGCGATCGGCCACTTGCGGTAACAAGATCTTGATGTCAACAAAGCCTTGCGTACTCTTTTTACCGCCTTCGGCAATTTGAAAAATCTTGGCTTCGGCTTCGTCTAGCAACTGCTGTGCATCACGCCCATTAGGCGCGTAGGCGCTCTCGGCGATACCGGAACCCACCACCACTAACTGGCGCATCACGGCTCGCTCGTGGACAATTTCGGCGTAACGTCGGATGTTGGCTGCAGTAGGCGTGCTTTGCGCTAAGGCGCCCAAGTAGGCGATGCCGCCTACCCCGGATAATTCCGCCGTGCTTTCTAATGATTCGGCTACCGTGACTATATCGGCCGGCCGGTTGTGTTCTATGAGTTTGGCAATGTGTTGGAAAATGGCTTTATGATCGTGCCGATAAAAATCCTGAGGGCTTAAAATGTCGGCCACTTTATCCAGAGCTTCGTTCTCCAAGAGCAGGCCGCCAAGCACCGACTGCTCAGCATCCACTGAATGGGGAGGGATTTTTAATGCGTCTAATTGTTCATCGGCCATGCTGCCAATTATACTGAATAACCACTAAGATTACCCAACAAAAAAGGCTACCGAAGTAGCCTTTTTTGATTTGCAGTACTAGCTTAAATCCAAGGTTTTTGGCCTTAGGCTTCAGCCACCACAGTAACAGTAATGCCCACGACTACATCGTGATGCAAGGCCACAGTAACAGAATGATCACCTATGGTTTTTAACGGACCATCAGGCATACGCACCAAGGCTTTAGTGACTTCAAAACCTTGGGCTACCAATGATTCGGCAATGTCACCGTTAGTAACTGAACCGAATAAACGGCCATCCACACCGGCTTTTTGCGCGATGCTTACCACGAAATTAGCCAATTTTTCACCGCGTGCTTGCGCCGCAGCCAAAATGGCAGCTTGTTGTTTTTCTAATTCCACACGGCGCGCGGCGATTTCAGCTTTATTGGCTTCGGTTGCACGCTTAGCTTTACCTTGAGGAATTAAAAAGTTACGGCCGTAGCCATCTTTAACCTTAACGATGTCACCTAAATTACCTAGGTTACCCACTTTTTCTAATAAAATAACTTGCATGGTAGCCTCCGATTATTGGTGTTTGTCTGTGTATGGAAGCAAAGCTAAGAAACGTGCAAGTTTAACTGCAGTCGTTAATTGGCGTTGATAACGGGCTTTAGTGCCTGTCATACGAGCTGGAATGATCTTTGCATTTTCTGAAATAAAATCTTTAAGCAAATCCACGTCTTTGTAATCCACTTGCTTAATGCCTTCTGCTGAAAAACGGCAGTAACGGCGGCGTTTGTACATTTCTCTTGCCATCTTGAACTCCTAAATATTTTCTATATGGTTAATGTGCATCACCAATTGCGTGCTTTTAAGGCTGCGTCTGGCTAAAAATCCAGAGACGCGTATGCGTGAGCCTATTGTTAGGCCTTGCAATGCCAAGTCACCTAAGGTAACCGCATTAACTTCGCACTCTACCTTACGCTTCATGCCCGCCTCTGTTTGCTCGGATGCATGTCGCAATACAACACTTAACAACGGTATGCCTGCTGGCGTGTAGCGAAGCGGCTCTGTATGCACAACTTCAGCTTGCAACACCAGTTTATTCAAAGCTTATGCTGCCACCTCTGTAGCATCAGCGGCTACTGGTGCACCATCTCGGCTCAACACGGATTTTGATTTTTCTTCTTTCATCATCGGTGAAGGGGCAGTCACGGCTGTTTTTGTTGCCATCATTAAATGACGTAACACAGCATCGTTAAATTTGAAGCCATGCTCTAATTCAGCTAGCACTTCAAGATTGCACTCGATGTTCATTAACACATAGTGTGCTTTGTGGATTTTTTGGATAGGGTAAGCAAGTTGACGGCGACCCCAGTCTTCTAGACGATGCACTGCCCCGCCGCTAGCAGTGATTAGCGTACGGTAACGCTCTATCATCGCTGGCACTTGTTCGCTTTGGTCCGGATGGACGATAAACACTAGTTCATAATGTCTCATTAGTACTCCTTTTGGATATAAGCCACCTGCAAAGCGCTTCATCATGGATGAAACGCAAAACCATTCGTGCAGTGTGACAAGGTTAATTTACTGCTTGCTTGGATAAGATTACCAAGCAAGCGCGCGATTATAGACAAAAGCTTCGCACTAATCAAACACTATTCATGCTTATTGGGTAGTTAAAGGATAGTTTTAGACCAAGTCCGGCATTTCTGCGCCAAAGAATTTTGCGCGCAGCGTTTTAAGTTGATCACGGTAATCGGCGGCTTTTTCAAACTCCAAGTTTTTCGCGCTGTCGTGCATGGCTTTTTCCAAACGTTTCAGCTCTTTAGCCATTTGTTTCTCAGTCAGCGATTCGTAATTGGCTTGCTCTTGCAGCACTTTGCGCTCACGCAAGGCTTCGTCTTTGTCGTAAACACCCTCTATGATGTCTTTGATACGTTTGCTTATGCCTTTAGGCACGATGCCATTGGTAGCATTAAAGGCCAATTGCACGCCTCGCCTGCGCTCCATTTCATCCATGGCTGCCTTCAT
Source organism: Methylotenera oryzisoli (assembly GCA_943333775.2). Taxonomy (GTDB): domain Bacteria; phylum Pseudomonadota; class Gammaproteobacteria; order Burkholderiales; family Methylophilaceae; genus Methylotenera; species Methylotenera profunda. Next base: position 18,971 of record CALQUO020000002.1, on the reverse strand, counting down.
GCTGCGGGTGATGTGGTTAGCGTAAAAAATAACCAAGCCATTCAAATTACGCGCTGCCCGGCCGGATGTTTGTATAAGCGAACGTTCGGAGCGCAAGAAACCCTCTTTATCGGCATCCAGCACGGCTACCAGCGACACTTCAGGTATATCTAAGCCTTCACGCAACAAATTGATGCCGACTAAGACATCAAATTCGCCCAAGCGTAAATCGCGTATGATCTCGACGCGTTCCACCGTGTCAATGTCACTGTGCAAATAACGCACTTTAATGCCGTGTTCGCTCAAGTAATCGGTTAAATCTTCCGCCATGCGTTTGGTCAATGTGGTGGCCAAGACGCGTTCACCGATTGCCACGCGCAATTTAATCTCGCCGAGCAAATCGTCCACTTGAGTATCAGCCGGCTTAACGATGACCGGCGGATCAACCAAGCCCGTGGGTCTAGCTATCATTTCCACAACTTGCTGCTGATGTTGGGCCTCGTATTCCGATGGGGTGGCAGAGACGAATACGCATTGCCGCATAATTTGCTCGAACTCTTCAAACTTCAAGGGCCGATTATCTAAAGCCGAAGGTAGGCGCCAGCCGTAATCGACTAAATTTTCCTTACGCGACTTATCGCCTTTGTACATTGCGCCAACTTGCGGCACCGTGACATGGCTTTCATCGATAATCATCAAAGCATTCGCCGGCAAATAGTCTATCAAGGTAGGCGGCGGATCACCGGGATTGCGACCAGACAAATGCCGCGAGTAGTTTTCTATGCCTTTACAAAAGCCAATCTCGTTGAGCATTTCCAGATCAAATCGCGTGCGCTGCTCGATGCGCGCAGCCTCAACCAATTTGCCGGTTTTAATGTAGAAATCCACCCTATCTTTAAGCTCGTGCTTAATTTTTTCCATGGCCCTCACCGTGGTCTCACGTGGCGTCACGTAATGGCTGGATGGGTAAACCGTGTAGCGGGGAATTTTATTAAACACTTGGCCAGTCAAAGGGTCGAACAAGGTAATCGATTCAACCTCGTCATCGAACAAGGAAATGCGCACCGCGGTTTCATTGTTCTCTGCAGGAAACACATCGATCACGTCGCCGCGCACACGGAATGTGCCTCGGCCAAAATCAAATTCGTTTCTATCGTATTGCATGCCCACCAGACGCGAGATCATGTCGCGCTGCGCGATTTTTTCACCTTGCTGCACGTGCAAGACCATGCCATGGTAATCAACCGGATCGCCTATGCCGTAAATAGCCGAAACGGTGGCAACGATAATACTGTCTTCCCGCTCCAACAAAGCCTTAGTAGCGGAGAGGCGCATCTGTTCTATGTGCTCATTAATGCTGGAATCTTTTTCTATGAACAAATCACGGGAAGGCACGTAAGCTTCAGGCTGGTAATAATCGTAATACGAAACAAAATACTCCACCGAATTGTTAGGAAAAAACTCCCTGAACTCACTGTACAACTGCGCTGCCAAGGTTTTATTGGGCGCCATGACGATTGCTGGCCTCCCCGTTCGGGCGATCACATTAGCCATGGTGTAGGTTTTACCTGAACCGGTCACGCCCAATAAAGTTTGAAACTTCAAGCCATCGTTCACCCCTTGCGTTAACTTTTCTATGGCTTGCGGTTGATCGCCGGCCGGCTCAAACGGCTGATACAATTGATACAAACTGTTGGGAAAGGTTTGAAACACAGCGTTCTTCAAGGATTTTAATCATGCGATTTTAACAGCAAAATTAACATTGATCGCCAACAATTAATTTCAGAACTTTGCATTATTATGACAGTCTGTCAGCATGTTGTTTTTTATAAATCTTAAATTTGCACTGGAAGCCTCATGCGTCAATACGCTCTAATTCTATCGCTGTTGTTTGCCATTCAACCGGCTCATGCAATTGATCAAGAAAAAATACTCGCCGCCACCCAAGCCGTAGTGATGATACGCGGCTACAACGATAACGGCGGGCTGGCTTATGGTTCGGGCGTGGTCGTGGCCAACAACAAAGTGTTGACCAATTGCCATATTTTTCGCAGCACAAAACAACCGTGGATAGCCAGAGGCGAGGACACCTACAACATCACTTCAGTGCAAGCGGACCGCTGGCATGATTTGTGTTTAATTGGCACCAGCAACATGCCGTTTAAAGCCGCCGTCATAGTAAAAAATCAAACTTTAAATCGCGGTAAAGAAGTCTTGTCCATAGGCCACTCTAACGGCGTACCCAACCCCTTAACGTCTATGGGCGTGATTAAATCCACCTACAACTTCGAAGGTTCCCACGTGATTCGAAGCACGGCTCAATTTCGCATGGGTGCAAGCGGCAGCGGTATTTTTGACTTAGAAGGCAATTTACTAGGCATCAATACTTTCAAAACGCCAGGTCGCCAAGCTTACTTTTATTCCCTGCCCATAGAATGGTTGGTGAACTTAGAAAAGCTTCCGGTAGAAACAGTATTCCCAGTCGTAGGTAAAGCCTTCTGGGAAGAAGAAGACAGTAAAAAGCCTTACTTCATGCAAATTGCCATACCTGAAATTAATCAAGATTGGCCTCGCTTAGAACAAATCTCGCAAAAATGGATAGACGCCGATTCCAAAAATTCCGACGCATGGTACGAGTTGGGTAACGCGCAGGAAAACCTTAATAAAATAGATGATGCAGAAAAATCGTACAAACAATCCGCGTTATTAGACAGTGGCAACACGGCCTCCTTATTTAGGTTAGGTGTAATTGCTAAAGCCAAGGGCGACACACAGGCCATGCACAATATCAATATAGCCATCGCCAAAATAGACCCTAGTTTGGCCGATGAATACAGTGCTAGCTTAGGCTGCAATAAAGAATGTTAAGCTAAGATAGTTAGGTGGAAAGGGCTGCAAGCATGCAGCCTTTTTTACGCCCACTGTTTCGACCTTATTCCTAATCATGCCATTTATGGTTAAAATAACGCCTATTCAATCCACAGCACAAATTGTTTTAAGGACGCCCATTTTGTCATCATCCGCAGCGAATCCAGCCTCGATCTTATCCAAACGCGTTCTATCCATCAAAGAATCCCCCACCCTTGCCATCACGGCAAAAGCCGGAAAGTACAAAGCCGAAGGCAGGCCTATCATCGGCCTAGCCGCCGGAGAGCCCGATTTTGATACCCCACAGCACATCAAGGATGCCGCTAAGTTAGCCATAGACAATGGTTTCACAAAATACACCCCAGTAGCCGGCATTCCCGGCTTGAAGAAAGCCATTGTTAATAAATTTAAAAACGAAAATGGTTTTGATTACGCACTAAACGAAGTGATCGTTGGCGTAGGCGGCAAACAGACCATATTTAATTTATGCTTAGCCGTGCTCAACAAAGGCGACGAAGTCATCATACCGGCTCCGTATTGGGTATCCTACGCCGACATTGCACTGGTAGCAGAAGCCACACCGGTCATTATCGAATGTGGCATCGAGCAAGGCTTCAAACTTTTGCCTGCGCAGCTAGAGGCAGCGATTACGGCCAAAACTAAAATCTTCATGATCAACTCACCATCTAACCCAACTGGCGCTGTGTATAGCCTGGATGAGCTAAAAGCTTTGGGCGAAGTCTTGTTAAAACACCCACACGTTTTGGTGGCCACCGATGACATGTACGAACACGTGAATTTAACTGGCAATACTTTTTACAACATACTGAATGCCACACCTGCACTTAAGGATCGCTGCATAGTGTTAAATGGCGTATCCAAAGCCTATTCCATGACGGGTTGGCGTATAGGTTATGCCGCAGGCCCCGCCTTTATAATTAAGGCTATGGAAATTTTGCAATCGCAATCCACCAGCAACGCCACTTCCATCTCGCAAGTGGCCGCCCAAGCTGCGCTAGAAGGCACACAATCGTGCATTACCCCTATGGTCACGGCATTCAAAGAACGTCACCAATACGTGGTGAAGCGTTTTAATCAGATGCCTGGGTTAAGCTGTCTAATGGCAGGCGGTGCCTTTTATGCCTTCCCAGATGCCCGTGCCGCCATCAATACGCTATTCAAGCAAGGCAAAATCAGCGCGCCTAGCGACATGGCCTTTGCAGAATACTTGCTGGAAAAGTTTGATGTGGCGGTTGTACCTGGTTCAGCATTCGGTGCAGAAGGTTACTTTCGAATCTCCTTTGCCACCTCCATGGAAAACCTACAAAACGCGCTAGACCGCATAGAAAAAGCCTTAGCATAAAATTAATTTTTCAATTTAAGCGTTTTAGTTATTGACCAAAAGATGCTTAAACCTTAATATCACGCCTTCACCGATTCCTCGATAGCTCAGTCGGTAGAGCAACGGACTGTTAATCCGTGTGTCCCTGGTTCGAGCCCAGGTCGAGGAGCCAAAATACTAAAAGCCCTGCAGCGATGCGGGGCTTTTGCTTTCCTGCTTGCTTATTCAAACCATCCAATTAGAAGGATAATCTTTAGGCATACAGTGCGACAAACGCTTCAATTTCCTTATCTAGCTCAGCGTAGGCTGTAAGACCGGTTATCCAACGTTTGGGAATTGCATTGACGCCTAAGCTCGCGCCTAATATTGATCCTAACACCGCCCCTCTGTGACAATTATCGCCACCGACTTTGGTATTGGCTAGCAATGCACTCTCAAAATCATCATGATAACGGGCCGCAAAGTAAAGCACTGCAGGAAACGACTGGTCTATGTAACAAGCCGGGCTTAGCAAGCGACCAATAACATCATGGTCTGATGCATTATTTTCTCGAACAGCTTGAATCACTTTTGCAGCCGGAAAACCAAGCTTGTAGGCTGCTTCAAACGCCATCTCTTGAGTATTGACGTTTACCTCATTAACAATATGGAATAACAGCTGACTAAGCTGCAAGGCGTGCTGCTCAAGCAATGAGGATCGATGGGTAAGGCGCAGTTGCTTTAGTGCAATACGATTCACTGCCTCTAAATCGCCCTTGCTTACGACTGAACTGATGGCGATAGGCAAGCTGACCATCCCACCTATGGATGCCGTATCATGCCCCTCCGATCCAGCACACAGCTCAGGCGTTATGCCTGCCGCATAATTGGCAAAAAAATCCCGATGATACGATTCAGCATACGTATCGTTATGCCGATCTGGCTCCGTCATAAACCCTATGTATTCATGTAAAAAATCCTCGGCATCGTATTGCCCTTTTTTAACCAGCGATCGCAACAATACCCTTGCGCACAATAAATTAAGGGTATTGTCGCCAGCCTGCATTCCTTGATGGTAGTGCCGATTCTTTTGACCCCAATGGTGTTTTTTTCCCTTAAGGATGAGCGATCCCACAATGTCACCCTCCTGACCCCCTCTCCCAGCTTTAGCAGTGTTAGCAAGAGCCATAATGGAATTGGGGTGCATGTCTTTTGGCGCTTGGTAATCGCGACTCTCGCCAAAGTCCTGCCATAGAGCGGCAATGTTGTAATACCAATGAACTGGCATCGCTAAAGCATCACCAACGAATGCTCCCCACAACAATCCTCGCAGACGATCTGCCCTGATAATTTGCATGCCTGTCATTTTATGACCCTTTTTGATATTTAATATTAAAATACTGTATTCTGGCCGCCATTAAATACCTTAGTTCCTAGTCATAGATTAAGGTTGCGTTAACCCTATTAAGTTTACGTGCCACATCAACCATCGGCTTTGTTAACGTATTTGGGCATGGCTGATAAATAACGATAGAAATTGACCGCCCATAGACAGAACTAGTTTTTAAAATTCGTATCAGATGGGTGCTTAAAAAATTTTAAATGGAAAATTAAAATGCTAACTTGGCAAGATATTGAAAAGTTTGTAACACAAGGCAACCCAACTTCGGATCAACGCGTGCTTAAAACCGGCGAGCAATGGCGCGCTTTATTGTCGCATGAAGTCTTCGATGTAACTCGCAATGCGGGCACCGAGCGTCCATTTAGCTCTCCCATGTGTACTCACTTTGAGCCTGGCATTTACGCTTGTGCATGCTGCGACACCCTGCTGTTTGATTCAACGGAAAAATTTGACTCGGGCACAGGTTGGCCTTCTTTTACGCAACCTATCAAGCCAAATAGCGTCGCTTATTTTAATGACGACAGCCTGAATCGCATGCGCGTGGAAATTACCTGCAACTGCTGCGATGCACATTTAGGCCATGTCTTTCCTGATGGTCCCGCCCCTAGCAAACTGCGTTATTGCGTCAATGCCCTCTCACTGAAACGTCAGGCCTAAGTATTAATTTATTAAGCGCTATCCTATAAAGATTAAACTTGGCTTTGCGATTGTTGGGCACGCCACATTTCGGAATAAGACAAACCTAAGGCCAACAATGCTTCGTGAGTGCCCCGCTCGATAATTTTACCTTCAGCCATGACCAAGATTTGATGGGCATGGGTGATGGTGGACAAGCGGTGGGCAATAATCAGCGTGGTACGGTTTTTAGCCAGCTCATTTAATTCTTTTTGTATGGAGCGTTCTGTTTCGGAATCCAATGCCGAGGTCGCTTCATCAAACACCAATAAGGCCGGATTTTTTAACAGGGTTCTGGCTATGGCCACGCGCTGCTTTTCCCCTCCGGATAACTTGAGCCCGCGCTCGCCCACATCTGTGTCATAGCCTTTCGGTAAACGGCTAATGAAATCATGAATTTGGGCAGACTTGGCCGCCGCTTCAATTTCTTGCTGGGTTGCACCAGGCTCTCCATAGGCGATGTTAAAGCCTATGGTGTCATTAAACAGCACGGTGTCTTGCGGGACTATGCCGATCGCTTGCCTAAGGCTGGCTTGTTGGACTGACTTGATGTCCTGTCCATCTAGATAGATGGCTCCGCCTTGCACATCGTAAAATCGAAATATCAGCCTTGATAAAGTGCTTTTCCCTGCCCCACTTTGCCCTACCACTGCGGTGGTTTGGCCAGGCAACATCTCAAAACTAATGTCGTTTAATATGCCGCGGTTTGCTTCATAAAAGAATGACATTTTATGGAATACAACATGTGGCCCTAACTCAGGATTTTTAATTTTTAACAGCGGCGCATTGGGCTCATCAGCGATCTCTTGATCGGTTTGCAGCAAACTGAACATGCGATCAATGTCAGTCAGCGATTGTTTCATCTCACGATAAAGCACACCTAAAAAATTCATTGGGATATACAGTTGTATCATTAAAACGTTCACCAACACCAAGTCACCTATGGTCATTTGCCCGCGGCTAACACCTTGACTGGCTAAGCCCAAGATCAGCACCAGACCAACCACGATGATGATTTGTTGGCCAAAGTTTAAATAAGCCAGTGACTTTTGCGATTTAATGGCTGCTTGCGCGTATTTTTTTAGATTGGCGTCATAACGATCGGCTTCGTACGCCTCATTGCCAAAATACTTAACCGTTTCAAAATTAATCAGTGCATCCACCGCCCTTTGGTTGGCTTTGGAATCCAAGTTATTCATTTCTCGTCTAAAATGCGTGCGCCACTCGGTCACCTTTACGGTAAACACTACATAACATACCAGGGCAATGAAGGTCACCACCACAAAAGCGATGTCGTAGGCATAGGAAAAGTAGCCTAACACCATGGCCAATTCAATTAGGGTTGGAATGATGCTGTATAGAGAAAACGAGATCAAAGACTGAATGCCACGGGTGCCACGCTCAATATCACGCGTCATGCCGCCTGTTTGACGAGATAAATGAAAGCGCAAGGACAAGGCATGCAAGTGATTAAAAACCTGCAGGCCCACCTGCCGCACTGCGTGCTCAGTGACTTTGGAAAAAATCAATTCGCGCAACTCTGAAAACAGCGAGGCAGACAAACGTAACAATCCGTATGCCACAATCAAACTAACTGGGACCACCAATAGCGCTTTGGGTATGGTCTGTATGCTCATTGCATCGACTATATGCTTAAGTAGAATGGGCACGCCCAGGTTGGCTGCCTTAGCCACGACGAGACAAATAATCGTAAAGATAATGCGCGCTTTGTAAGCGCTTAGGTAAGGCAGTAAGTTTTTTACCACTTGCCAGTCTTGCTGTTGGCGACTTGCGCCCATGGCATGGGTTTCTGTTTTAAAGTGTTGCATAAGCAGGTGTTGATTAAATCCCAGTTGCTGTTGTTAAAGAGGCGTGCCTTAGCGGCGTTGCTGCAAGGCTGATTTTAAGCGCTCTAGCACTGCCATGACCTCGGCTTTAGGCATGCCTATGTTCATGCGCATAAAACCCTCTCCAGCGCTACCAAATAAGCTGCCGGGAGATAGGCCTAGTCCGGCCTCTTCTATGAAAAAATGCCTCAATGCCGCGTCATCCAAACTCAACTTTCGGCAGTCCAACCATAGCAAATAAGTGCTTTCTGGTGGCAACACACTTATCTCTGGCATGCCCAATTGTATGTAGGCTACGGCCTCATCCCTAGTAGTTTGCAAATACGCAATGAGCCCATTTAACCAATCGCCACCTTCGCGGTAGGCCGTTTCAAAAGCCAGCATATTAAAGGGATTGGTGACCGACACCCCGAGCTTATCTAAATGCGATTCAATTGCCTGACGGTGAACCTTATTTGGCACGATTAAGGCAGAAAGCCCTAAGCCTGGAATATTGAACGTTTTGCTAGGCGAAACGGCCGTGATAACACGGCAATTATCTTCAAAAGCTGCCTTGGATTTTGCTGAGTCATAGGCAAGCAGACCTAGCATGTGATGTTGCGCATTTGTATAAACTAAGTCTGCGTGTATCTCATCGGCCAGAACAATTAAATCGTGCTTATTGGCAATATCCAGCACACTATCCAGCTCGTATTTTTGCCATACCCGACCAACAGGATTGTGCGGTGAACACAACATCAGCATAGTGGCCTCGGATGCGCAGGCAGTTAAATCGCTGAGGTTCATTCTGTATTGCAGGTTCGTCACATCATCGTCATCTAAAAGCAACGTATTATGAATTAATCGACGATTCTGATTTCTGACCGCAGAAAAGAATGGGAAATAAACTGGGGGCTGGACAATCACACCGTCATTTTCTGCAGTTAATGCCGCCACGACAGCGTTAAGCGATGGCACCACCCCAGGCGTGAGCACTATCCACTCGCGTTTAATTTGCCAACCGTGTTTAGCCAATAACCAATCCATGATTGACTGATAGAGGCTCTCGGGCGCAAGGCTGTAACCAAAAATAGGATGCAAAGCTCTGGCTTGCAGTGCTTTAGCAATCGGTTCAGCGACAGCAAAATCCATATCAGCAACCCACATAGGTGTGACGTCATCGCGACCAAAGGTGGCCAACCTAGCATCGTATTTTAGTGATGCCGTGCCCTCACGTTGGGCAGTTTTGTCAAAACTATGGATCAAAGCACGCGCTCCCAAAGTGTCACTTCACTTAAGCTATGTTGGAACTTGTGACGCGTTTCACGGATAACAAAAGGGATCTTAGTCGGCTCTTGCATGAGTTTGAAGTGCTTGCCAAGCACAGCCTTTAGGCCATCTAATGTCGTCACGTTTTCACCATCTTTTTTAAAGCCACCCAACCACTCCTCTTTCGGCGTGTGCTCTTCCAACCACGTATAGGGCGAAGTAATCATCAATACGCCACCTATATTTAAACGTTGGTGTATATCAGCGAGAAATTGACGTGGGCTGTAAAGGCGATCAATTAAGTTGGCGGCTAAGACAAAATCGTAGCCAGTGAATTGCGGTTTAAGGTTGCAAGCATCACCTTGCCAAAAATCCACCTTATACCTCACCTCATCCAATTTTAGCTCGCGCAAGCTACGTTCTTGATAGCCTACCAGATCGCCCTCGTTCACCATGGTATAGCGCAATATGCCTTGCTGCGATAATTTCAGCGCCAAGCCTATAAACCTGGCTGAAAAATCTATGCCGGTGACATGATCGAAATGCTGAGCCAATTCGAAGCTAGCTCGTCCGGTCGCACAACCTAAATCCAGCGCGGTTTTTCTAGGCTTGCCTTGCATCTGCTTTTCGGCAAAATCACTGAGCGCCTTAGGGAAGTTGGGCACACCGAAATAGCTGTCGCCGTAATGAAACTCGGCGTACTCAGACAGCTGTTTATCGGATTCATAGTGGGAAGCGTTATTTTCAATTGGGGTATTGGTCACAATGTAGCGGAATCCTGCGTGTTGAAAGAAATGGCGTCTGAATGCATAGCGTGCACTTTTTAGCGCTTCGTTGCCGGTTGAAATCCAAGAGCCGCCTTTAATGAGATTATGTCGACCATCAAAAGTCGGCGTGGTGAAATCGTCATACAGCGGGTGCACCTTAAATCCATCGTAGGGGTATATCGGCGTTTCGGTCCATTGCCATACATTACCCACCACATCATACAGCTCGCCGTGCGCAAAAGCGTCGACCGGGCATGCCGACGCATAGTGATCTAAATACAGATTGGCATGTTTACCACTGCTCAGATGTTCATCTGTCAAGCCTGCATGGGCATGCAGACTATACCATTCGTTTTCAGTTGGCAGGCGAACTGACTGGCCGGTTTGCTTAGCCATCCATAGGCAAAAGGCCTTGGCTTCATGGTAATTAACTTCCACTGGCCAACTCCAAGGCATGACTATTTCCTCTGTCATTAACCTGAGCTTCCAGTTTAATCCATCCTTGACCCAAAACTCGGGGTGCTCAGCATGGCTGTATCGTTTCCAAGCCAAGCCTTCCTCCGGCCAATATTGATCTGCCTGATAGCCACCGGCTTCCACGAAGCGAAGAAATTCGACGTTAGAAGTCAGGTACTTGGCCGCTTGAAAGCCAGGGCATTGCACATTAGACAGACCGTATTCGTTATCCCAACCGTAGTGTTTGGGTGATTTGTTTAACACGCTGTCGAACGCAGGAATAGGCACCAGTGAATTAGCCGGCGGAATAGAATCCACCAGTTTGCATGGGGGCCAATTGGCTGATGGTTTCACGTAGCGTATATCGTGCTGGCGTATCAACACCGAGCTGGTCTCTAAATGGATGCGCTCATGCTCTATGCCCATTAATATAGACCACCAGGGGCTTTCCCAATCTATGGTTGGCGTGAGCGGCATGCTCATGATGAGTTGGTCTACAACTTGCCGCACCTTAGCACGGTAGGCTTTGACTGCAGTGGGAGTGGGCCAATCGTAGTTCTTATCGTTGACGTCGTCCCAACCCATCTCATCGACACCCACGGCAAACATGGATTCAAATTGAGGGTGTACGCGCTCGGTGATTAAGCCCGCTAGAATTAATTTGTTGATAAAAAAAGTATGCGTATGACCGTAATAAAAAATAAGCGGATGCCGTAAATTGATAGGCTTAATGTAATAAGACACCTCGCTATTTAATGCCTCAAATAAGCTTTCGTATAAATCAGAAGTTTGATGAAAGTAGACTCGAATCTGCTCGCGCGTGAACGACGTCATTTCACTATTTATATCTATGCTGCGGTTTGGAAGTGTGTTCATGCTTTATTCATAATAGATTGACGAGTGATTTAAGCTTAGCTTGTACTAAGATTTTATAACAAGCATGTTACAACTGCTTGTTCGGCATTAAATGCGCCCTTTTTGACTAAAGCAATTTATTTTACGTTCACCCCAACTTTGAATTTTTATTAATTTAGGCTTTATTCCAGCTCGATAAAGATAGACCAGTATGACAGCCAGCCTATTTTTTAAAACTTATAACAGCCGCCAACTTCAAGATTGCGCTCTACCACAGAAAAAATACCGTCAGGGTTAGGGCTGGCAATTTAATTCTTATTCGCAAGTTTACGCTCCGACGTAAGCAAGGAAAGGTGTTTATCAAACTTTTAGTTAACGCTTAAATTAAAAATCGTGTATGCCGGCATAAGGAACTAAAATAGATAAATTAAATTCAAAAAGAAAGTGCAATTTATGCATGAGATATAAAAATGAATAAAGTAAATGATTTGAATGAGAGAAAAGTTTTAATAGATCAGGACCTATCTAGGATCATAGAAATGGCATGGGAGGATCGCACCCCTTTTGAAGCCATATTGTCTAACTATGGATTGGATGAAAGCGCCTTGATGAAAATAATGCGCGCCAACTTAAAATTCAGCAGTTATAAATTATGGCGAAAACGAGTAAAAACAAAGTCCATTAAACACCTCAGCCTACGCTCTAAAGAAGTAACTAGGGCCTACTGCCCTACCCAATATAAATTAAGTCGATAAGATTAAGTTTTAATTAACCTTAGTTAATAAATGACTAATGCTGGCATGCTAACGATTGCGCGTATCATCTTGGTATTAAAATAAACAAAAATTGTAAAAAAAATCAATTTTATTACATGAATACTCGTTGATATCATTGACGCGTATGAAAAATTCAGACAAAGTAAGCATGCTTTTTAAAAACCATTTAACTTAAGGGAATAAAAAAATGAACAAATCTGAATTGATTGATGCAATTGCCGCAAGTGCTGGCTTAACAAAAGCTGATGCTGGTCGCGCTATTGATGCTACAACTTCTGCTATCACTGCTGCACTTAAAAAAGGTGACACAGTAACTTTAGTTGGTTTCGGTACTTTTAAAGTATCTAAACGTGCTGCTCGCGTAGGCCGCAACCCACGTACTGGTGCTGAATTGAAAATCGCTGCTCGTAAAGCTCCTGGCTTCTCTGCTGGTAAAACATTGAAGGATGCAGTTAATTAATTAGCCAAGCATGCATTTCTAACAAAAGGGAGCTTAGCGCTCCCTTTTGTTATTTTCACTTCTATTTTTTACACTCCACCCCATGCACACTTCCAAACAACTAATGTTTGCATTAGCCATTGCGCTTGGCGCTCAATTGGCCAGCGCTGGCGACCTCCCAGACAACCGATTAACGACGGGCTACATCAACCCTGAGGTAACCCAAGAAAACATCCATAGCACCGTTTGCGTCAAGGGATACAGCAAATCCATACGCCCGCCCAGTTACTACACAAACAAACTTAAGAAAAGGCAGTTGGCCGAATACGGTTATGCCGACGCCAACCCAAAGCACTATGAGGAAGACCATTTGATACCACTTAGCATAGGCGGCAGCCCCGATCACCCAAAGAACCTATGGCCGCAACCACGGCTTAGTGAGTGGAATGCCGAGAAAAAAGACCGTTTAGAATTCAAAATATACCGTTTGGTGTGCGAGGGAAAGGTGCCGCTAGACGAGGCCAGGCAAGCGATGGCAGAAAACTGGATTGAAGCTTACAAGCGCTACATGAATTAGCCCGGGGTAAAATTGACGGTCATGGCAATTGTTTTAGAATAATCACGCATTTAATTCAATTAACAAAAAGCCTGGATGTACGCTAAAACCACCCAATAAAAAATGCCGGTATAACCGGCATTTTTTTAAAGCAAAGTCGCATGCAGACATGCGTGCAGGTACTTTATTTTGGTATAACTTTTGGTTCCGTAGGAGATGCATTGCTAGCATTGGAATCAGCAGCCACGGGGGCAGCAGGCAAGACCTTAGCAGCGTTAGCCTTCACTACACTGCCGCCTCCTTCTTTATGACTGGCCATATAAGCGAGCGTTAAGCTGGTTGCGAAAAAAATCATCACAAAAATAGCGGTCGCACGACTCATAAAGTTAGCTGAACCCGACACACCAAACAAACTGCCCGACGTGCCACTGCCAAAAGAAGCGCCCATATCAGCCCCTTTGCCATGTTGCAACAAGACTAAAACAATCACGCCCAGCGCAGCGATTACGTGTATCACCAATACTAATTTTTCCATTTTTTTAACCCCATGCCATTTACGCTAAGTCCACTGTTATGCGGCTGCTAGGCATATTTTCTCAAATTCTTGCGCGTTTAACGAACACTTACCGATAAGACCACCGTCTATATCCTGCATAGCCAGCAATTGTACCGCATTTTGTGGGTTTACGCTGCCTCCGTAGAGGATTTTGAGGCTAGCAGCGGCTGATGCATCCAGTGCGGCCACCTTGCCACGAATAAACTCGTGCATGCTTTGCGCTTGCTCAGCGCTGGCAGCAAGACCGGTACCTATGGCCCAAATCGGCTCATAAGAAATCACCGCATTAGCAAACACCGAGGCCCCATGTAACTTAATAATGGTATCCAATTGCTTGGCCACCACCATTTGCATAACGCCCGCTTCACGCTCAATTAATGTTTCACCCACACACAGTATGGGGATGAGACCATGGGCTTGGGCTTGCATGAATTTGGTAGCGATATTTTCATCGGATTCACAATAAGCCGTGGCCCGTTCCGAATGACCAATAATAACGTAGCTGGCACCAAAATCCTTGAGCATGGCGGCACTGACTTCACCAGTGTATGGGCCCACAGCATCCTTACTTAGATTTTGTGCACCCCAGGCAATCGCACTGTTTTGCAGCATGGCTTGCGCTTGAGCAAGATAAGGATACGGCACGCAGACCACTACCTTAGCAGTATGCAGTGCAGATAATTGATGCAGATAATCGCTCAACAAATGCTTGTTTGCCGCCAAGCTACCGTGCATTTTCCAGTTCGCCACGACTAATTTTTGACGCATATCACCCTTTTTCCTTAGATAAAACCGCCTTAAATGCAGCGGTTTATAAATTACCGCCAATTATACGCAAAAACCTTAGGCTTGCTTGTCAGTAGCATGCTGGCATTAGCCGCCAGACTATATCGGTCTGGCTAGATTTAATTGATTAAGCACGGCCCGCGCCGATAATGTTAATTCCGAGGCCGTTATTCCAAATGGCCCCACGCCATCGTCCACCAACTTATCGGCCGCCTCACCATGCACAAACACCGCCAGTTTGATGGCCGCCAGTCCATCTAGGCCTTGCGCCATAAAACTGCCGACCATGCCACTTAGCACGTCGCCCATACCGGCCGTGGCCAAACTTGGGTTGCCACTGGTGTTAATAAAATAATTGCCTGTGTGGTGCGCACAAATACTAGCCGGCCCTTTGAGCACGCAACTGGCATGAAACTGATAGGCTAATTTCAATGCGCTGTCACTGCGATTTTTCTGCACGGCATCGCTGCTTGTGCCTAATAGCCTAGCCGCCTCAGCAGCATGCGGCGTAATAACGGTATCCGCACTACGGGCCCGACACAAAGCTTGCAAATGTGGGTGGATTGCCAATAAATTGAGCGCATCGGCATCGAGCAAAAGCTTCACGTCCTGCGTCAGCCAGAAGGCTAAGATTGCCTCAGCCGCATCCGATTGGCCTAAGCCCGGCCCAATGACCAAGGCATCCAACTGCTTTAATAGCGTTAACTCGGCACTGGGACGAAACATAATCTCCGGGTAATGCAAGTCTACATCAAGGCCATCGTTTGCTAGCATGGCAGCATAGACACGTCCTGCACCCATCAACAAAGCCGCCCGCGTGGCTAGCAAGACTGCACCTAACATACCCTTGTCCCCGCCTACGATCGCCACACTGCCAGCATCGCCTTTATGCGCGTCTATTTTTCTTGGCGGCAGTGCCGGCTGAAACAAGTTCGCCAGCAACGGCTTGGCAATATGGGTGTTGGATTTAGTCATGGCTATTTGCCTGGGCTACGTAGCGTAAATTTAATTGTACTTTTTGATTGCCATTGTAGCTGTTGGTTTGCAATTGGTATGCCGCCTGTATCGTGCCATCCAGTAATTCGGTACGGTTAAAATAGATAGCATCAAACTCTAAACCGCGGTTATCCGAAGTCAGGGACAAGCTTAACTTAAGGTGCTTGTCCGCAAGCAAGCGCTGAGAGCGCACAGTGAATTCATCGTAAAATAAAGGCGGCGCAAAACCCTGGCCCCAAACCTGATTTTCCAGTTGCTGCGCGGTAGTGAAATTCATTTCAGCCACCGATAAATTGCCATCCACCTCCAGCACTGCTTGCAAATCTGCTTCACTGATCAACCCTCTGACCACGGCCTCAAAACCTGTAACAAAGGCAGCAAAATCGTCCCGTTTGATACTCAAGCCCGCTGCCATGGCATGACCGCCGAATTTTAAAATCAAGCTAGGCTGCTGCTTACTTAAGGCATCCAAGGCATCCCGTAGATGCAAGCCGGCTATCGAACGCCCCGACCCCTTCAACAGGCCATCACCGGCATAAGCAAAAGCAATCACCGGCCTATGGTAACGCTCTTTTATGCGTGAGGCCAAAATACCAATCACCCCTTGATGCCAATCGGCTTGATACAAGGAAATAGCGTATTGATCCGCCACCTTGATGCCGTCTAAGCTTATATTGGCTGACTCTTGCATATCCGCTTCTATATTGCGTCGTTCTGAGTTTAAATCCTGCAACTGTTGCGCCATGCCGTTTGCCTCTGCTTCACTTTCGGCTAACAAACAACGTATGCCTAAGCTCATGTCATCCAGCCTGCCAGCGGCATTTAAGCGTGGGCCAACATAAAAACCCAAATCTTGCGCATTGCAAGCTTGAGCTTGTCGGCCACTGACACGCAATAAGGCTAATATGCCTTGCGAGCATGCAGCGGCGCGTATTCTACGCAAGCCTTGCTCAACCAAGATGCGATTGTTGTTGTCCAATTTAACCAAATCGGCCACCGTACCCAAGGCCACTAAATCAAGCAGCTCAGTTAGATTGGGCTCGGGCTGGCTTAGGTAGGCACCGCGTAAGCGCAACTCCGCCCGCAAGGCCAGCAAGGCATAAAAAATCACGCCCACGCCAGCCAAATTCTTGCTGGAAAATTGGCAGCCGTGCTGATTGGGATTGATAATGCAGGTCGCCGCTGGCGTAATTTGCCCAGGCAAATGGTGATCGGTAATCAACACCTGAAAACCCAAGGCATTGGCTGCCTCTACCCCGTCAACACTGGCAATGCCATTGTCTACCGTAATAATCACATCCGGCTTTCTGGTGGCTGCCAAGGCAACGATTTCCGGAGTCAATCCGTAGCCGTATTCAAAACGGTTAGGCACCAA
Source organism: Methylotenera oryzisoli (assembly GCA_943333775.2). Taxonomy (GTDB): domain Bacteria; phylum Pseudomonadota; class Gammaproteobacteria; order Burkholderiales; family Methylophilaceae; genus Methylotenera; species Methylotenera profunda. The sequence goes on along the minus strand of CALQUO020000002.1, from coordinate 2,069 downwards.
AAAATCCACTCTGGCGCCAAATGCCCTTAAGCCTCTCACCGCGACCGCCGTTGCGGTGGCGCCATCGGCGTCGTAATCGCCTATCACTAACAAGGTTTTATCGGCAGCGATGGCGTCGGCTAATAACTTCGCCATACTGGTGTTATTCGTCAGCGTTTGCGGGGCGAGTAAATCGCTTAAATTAGCCCGTATTTGCTGAGCGCGTTCTAGCCCACGGGCAGCCAGCAATCTTGCCATCAGCGGATTAAGGCCGCTTTCTTGTAAGGCTAAAGCCGCATCAGGATGTTGGCTGCGCTGTATTATTTTCGTCATGACCAATACGCCTGCAGCGCACGAGGTCGGCGCCAAAATTTATACACATCACGCGGCCTGATGCTGAGCTGCATCAGCCGCTCATAAAACCCTAAATTTAAGGTTAGCTGGCTGATCTTTGCTTGCTTTAAGGTCTGCCAAAGTGGCGTCAGCCATAGCGCATCCAACGCCTCTGTGCAGGGCAGATGCAAACGCATAGTCGAGGCTGGCTGCTGTAAAACATGCGCCAAGCAATCTGGCAGCGGCGCATAAGGCAGCGCGGCTAGTTTAGCCATGCCCTCGTAGAGCTTACTGTTAGCCATCAAGCTAGCTTGATGGGCTAATAGCGATGGCTTAGTCGGCAAAGTGCCGCCTGCGGAAAACCACAAGCTGTTTAAAGCTAACTGGCCAGAGGCTTCACGGGCTAAATTAATCGGGTGTTCGTGCAAGAGCATTTGCACTTCATTGAGCAAAGCCAGCCAATACGAGGCATCGTTTCCTTGCGGCAAAAAATCGTGGCTATTTTTATCCAAAGCCACGCTGGGCAAGGTGGTTTGAATTTGCGGCGTACTGTTTAATAACAAATAGCATGCGCCGGATGCGCCCAGCATAAAATGCAGGCCGTCCCGACTGAAGTGTTGATTTAGGCTGGTGACCAGCAACTGGGCTTCGACCTGGCTTAGCGGCAAAGGAAACGATTCGTGCAAACTAAAACAATCGCGCTGCAAAACAAAGTGCACGGGATCGGCTCGCAAGCAATAACGACCATCCACGCTTACGCCATCAGCATGGCCCGCTATGGCAGCCAAGGGGTAATCCGGACTCGCCGTCAGGCCAAACTCCTCGGCTATCAGGGCCTCAAGCGGCATCGCATGCTGCTGCACCTGACCTTTTGCTAACAATTGCAATAAGGTCGGGCTGCCTAGACCATGCAGCCAACTGGCATTTAAATCGCAATCTACGGTAATGTTCACGCCATGCACTTAATAAAAATAATTAGCCTAGATTTTACTTGCTAGTGCTAGGCTTCGGGGATATAAAAATAACCTGAGCAATTTTTAACTGCCAGCAATGCATAGGCTTGCACCATGCCTCAATTCAATAACACGGATAAACTATGGATACCTTAAGTCATGCCTTATGGGGCTACGGATTATTTGGCTACCGCAAGCACGCCCGCCTAGCCTTGCTATTTGGCGCATTACCAGACTTATGTTCGTTCGGGGCTTATCTGCTAAGCAGATTAATCGATGGCAGCTTTCAAGCTGGCCCACCTTCCATCATAGGCATGCCTAGCTGGCTGTTTATTTCCTATGACATCTGGCACAGCTTTGTCGTGTGCATACCCATCATAGCCTTGGTGGCGTACTGGCGTCGGGATATTGCCTTTGCCATGCTGGCATGGCCATTTCATATCTTCTTGGACTTCCCTTTTCATAGCCTAAGCTACTTTCCCACACCGATATTTTGGCCTATTTCGGATTTCACCATAGACGGCATACCCTGGTCTAACCCTGAAGTGTGGCTACCCAATGTAGCCGGCCTGATTATTCTGTTGGCTTACCGTTATCAACACAAACGGCGGCCTAAATCAGCTTAAGCTTGGTACTTTAGGTGACTGATGCAGCCGGACCGGCAATCGCTGGCTCCAAACTTAGCTACCAAACAATAGCCTGGCGTATTTTGGTTGCAAGCGCATTCGTTTTCAATTGAACGGGTAACCTGGGTGACATGCACGCCAGGGGCATTAAGCAAATAATCAATGTGCCATTTGAGTT
>CALQUO020000001.1 GCA_943333775.2 Methylotenera oryzisoli | reverse complement strand
GTATCGCATTTACCGGAACTGTTAACGGGCTTAGAGAAATTGGCCGCCCAATACCAAATCGCTAACGTCAATTTTGGTCATGCTGGCAACGGCAATATCCACGTCAATTTATTAGTCAACCCTGACCAAGGCGATGAGCTAAAACGCGCTTATGCTTGTTTGGATGAGGTGTTTAGTTTGGTCTTGTCACTGCAAGGGACGTTGTCGGGTGAGCACGGTGTGGGCATTGCTAAACGAGCTTTTGTGTCGCGTGAGATTGATGCCACCACCATGAATTTGATGAAGGCGCTGAAGTTGACTTTTGACCCAGCCAATATACTCAATCCGGGTAAGCTTTTTCCTTAAGCGAGTCCGCTTGTTATTGGCTGCGCGTCAGTTTCGCGTAGTAGATAGCGCAAATAAAAAATACCACACTTAAACCCACTTCCGCTAACGCCAGTTGCGCGGATAAGCCCACGTCTGACCAAGCCCGTACTGACCCTTCCATAAAGTAAAACAAGATGAACAAGCTGGTCCATTGGTATGTGTAACGCTTGCCATGCAATATGCCAAACAAAGGCAAGAGCAAGGGCAGGGTTTTAAGTATCAACAGCGAGCCGTGCGGTTTAAATGGCGCTAAGACCGTTTCCCATGCCAGGCATAAGGCTATCAGGGCGATCAAACTAGTGCTGGCCCCCAGTCTTAGCGCACGTATCATGGGTTCTTCAAGCGCTCAGTTTTAAAGCGATTTGGCCTAAACGCTTGCCCAAGGCCAGGCAAAGTTTACGTTCATCCGGGCTAATCGCCAGATCATCATTGGCGCCGGCGACATGGCTAGCGCCGTAGGGCGTGCCGCCGGTTTTTGTGGCGGATAACTCGGCTTCGGAATAAGGGATGCCGACCATCACCATGCCGTGGTGCAGCAAAGGCAACATCATGCTGAGTAAGGTCGCTTCATTACCGCCGTGCATGGAGCCGCTGCTGGTGAAGACTGCGCCCGGCTTGCCAATTAAATCCCCTTTTAACCAAGTGCTGACCGTGCTGTCTAGAAAGTACTTCATGGCGGCGGCCATGTTGCCAAAGCGGGTAGGGCTGCCTAACGCTAGGCCTATGCATTCCTGCAAATCGCTTAATTCAACGTAAGGGTCGCCGCTGGCTGGAATGTCTGGCTCGGTCGCTTCGCAATTGCTAGACACCTTAGGCACACTGCGTATGCGCGCTTTGACCCCTGATTGGCTTTCAATGCCACGAGCAATTAACTGCGCCATCTCTCTAACGGCGCCGCCTTGTGAATAGTAAAGGACTAAAACCTCGGCCATGTTAGCCGCGTTTTGCCAATGTCACCGCTTTGCCTATGTAGCTAGCAGGGGTCATGGCCAATAAGTCTTGTTTGGCTTGAGCTGGAATGGCCAAATCTTGAATGAATGCATGCAAGGAGGCTTGGTTGATGCCACCTTTGCCGCGGGTTAATTCTTTCAGTTGTTCGTATGGGTTGGCGATGCCGTAGCGACGCATCACGGTTTGTATGGGTTCGGCTAACACTTCCCAACTGGCATCCAAATCTTGCGCTAGTTTTTCTGGGTTAATTTCCAATTTATTCAACCCGCGCAAACAGCCATCGTAAGCCAATAGCGTGTAACCAAAAGCCACGCCCATGTTGCGTAATACCGTGGAATCGGTCAGATCACGTTGCCAGCGTGAGATGGGCAGCTTTTCTGCCATGTGGCGCAGCAGGGCATTCGCCATGCCTAAATTGCCTTCGGAGTTTTCAAAGTCAATTGGGTTGACTTTGTGTGGCATGGTGGACGAACCGATTTCGCCGGCTTTTACTTTTTGTTTGAAGTAGCCCACGGAGATGTAACCCCAAATGTCGCGGTTAAGGTCGATCAATATGGTGTTAATGCGGGCAAAGCTGTCGTACAACTCGGCCATGTAATCGTGCGGCTCAATTTGTATGGTCATGGGGTTATAAGTTAAGCCCAATGAACGCACAAAGCGCTCGGCAAATTGCTCCCAATCAAAGTCTGGGTAAGCGGCCAAATGGGCATTGAAGTTACCCACGGCGCCATTAATCTTACCGAGTATCTCATTGTTTTTTAATTGTTTTTCTTGGCGCTGCAAACGATACAGCACGTTGGCTAACTCTTTACCCATGGTGCTTGGCGATGCAGTTTGGCCGTGCGTGCGTGACAACATGGGCTGGTCAGCCAGTTGCGTGGCAAGTTCTTTCAAGCGTGCCATTAAGTTGGCAAGGAAGGGCAACATCACTTCATCGCGTGCAGTTTTTAACATCAGGCCGTGTGATAGGTTATTGATGTCTTCTGAGGTGCAAGCGAAGTGAATGAATTCGCTGGCTTTATTGATTTCTGGGTTAGCCTCAAATTTGTCTTTTAGCCAATATTCCAATGCTTTTACATCGTGATTGGTGCGGGCTTCAATGGCTTTAACTTGGGCCGCATCGCTCTCGCTGAAGTTCGCAATGGCGGCATCCAATTCCTTGATGGTAGCCGGGCTGAAGGCAGCAATTTCAGTCAATTCGCTGGCTGCTGCTAGGGCTTTAAGCCATTCCACTTCGACCCATGCGCGGTGTTTAATCAGCGCGTATTCGCTAAAGTAAGGGCGCAGTGCGTCTAATTTTGTTTGATAGCGGCCATCCAGAGGGGATAGGGCATTGAGCGTGGTCAGAGACATGGTAAAGCCTTATAAAGCAGCGTAAATAAAGCGTTATTTTACATTAAAAAGCCAGCCAAGATTGTTGGCTGGCTTTTTAATGGATGCTGCGAGTCGCGTTAACGGCTCGCAGAAAGTGTTGGCTTATGCCACTAACATGTCAACAAATTGATTGACTGGGGTGGCTTCTAGTTTCGCTTGATCCAAGCACAAGGCCAAGATATCGGCTTGTTTTTTGGCATCGAAGCGACGGGCTAAATTCACTTTGAATTTTTTCACCAATTCTGGGATGCCTTGGCCACGACGACGACGGTGGCCGATTGGGTATTCCACGGCGATGTTTTCTGAGCTGCTGCCGTCTTTGAAAAACACTTGTATGGCGTTGGCGATGGAGCGTTTTTCTGGGTCATGGTAATCGGTGGTGTATTGGGCTTTTTCCACGCAAGTCATTTTGGCGCGTATGGCGTCTATTCTTGGGTCGCTTGCTGCCGCATCTTCATAATCTTGGGCGGTTAGGTTGCCTTTTAATAAGCCTATGGTGGCCATGTATTGGATGCAGTGGTCACGGTCAGCTGGGTTATCCAATGGGCCGGTTTTATCAATAATGCGGATGGCGGATTCGTGCGTGGTGATGACGATTTTATCGATTTGCGCAATTTGCTCCATGGTTTGCACTTTGCTGCCTACTTGGGCGTGCAATTGTATGGCGCATTCCACCGCTGTTTGTGCGTGGAACTCAGCCGGGAAGGAGATTTTGAACAGCACTTGTTCCATTACGTAAGAGCCATAGCTGCGTTGGAATTTAAAGACATTGCCTTTGAACAACACATCGTAAAAGCCCCAGGTTTTGGCCGTTAAGGCTGATGGGTAGCCCATCTCGCCTTGCAGCGTCATCCAAGCCAAGCGCACGGCACGGCTAGTGGCATCGCCTGCAGCCCAAGATTTGCGTGAGCCGGTATTGGGTGAATGGCGATAGGTGCGTAAGCTTTGGCCGTCCACAAAGGCGTTGGATACGGCGTTAATGATGTCCTCTTTGTTGCCGCCTAGCAGTTTGGTAACGACCGCGGTTGAGGCGATTTTAACCAAGATGACGTGGTCTAGGCCGACGCGGTTAAAGCTGTTTTCCAATGCCAGCACGCCTTGAATTTCATGCGCTTTAATCATGGCTGTCAGCACGTCTTTGATAGTGAGGGGCGCTTTGCCTTCGGCCACATTTTTACGCGATAAGTAATCCGCGCTGGCTAAAATGCCGCCTAGGTTGTCCGATGGGTGACCCCATTCTGCCGCTAACCAAGTGTCGTTAAAATCCAACCAACGTATCATGGCGCCTATGTTGAAGGCGGCTAAAATTGGATCCAACTGAAGGCTTGTGCCTGGGACTTTAGCGCCATTTGGCACCACGGTGCCGGCAATCACTGGGCCTAACAATTTGGTGCAAGCGGGGTATTCCAAGGCTTCAAAGCCGCAACCCAATGTGTCCATTAAGCAGTTGCGAGCGGTGTCGTAGGCTTCAGTGGACTCGATTTTATAATCGGCCACGTAATTGGCGATATCGACGATGACTTGGTCGGGAGCGGGGCGTACGTTTGAAATATGAGCTGACATAATTGTTAACCTTAAATAATAATAATTTTGTTGTTGATTGTGGCTGGGGCTGCGTTCACTTAGCGCTTGGCCAGCGGCACGTAATCCCGGTTATCCGGCCCGACGTATTCGGCATTGGGGCGGATAATTTTGTTGTCTATGCGCTGTTCAATCACATGTGCTACCCAGCCGCTGGTGCGCGAGATAACGAATATGGGCGTGAACATGCCGGTGGGGATGCCCATCATGTGGTAGCTGGATGCGCTGTACCAATCTAGGTTGGGGAACATTTTTTTCTCACGCCACATCACGCTTTCTATGCGGTCAGAAATATCAAACAGCGTCATGTCACCGGCATCCGCGCACAGTTTGCGGCTAACCGCTTTGATTGATTCATTGCGTGGGTCGGCGATGGTGTAAACCGGATGACCAAAGCCTATGATGATTTCCTTACGTGCCATGCGCGCCAAGATGTCGGCTTCGGCTTCGTCCGGCGTTTTGTAACGCTCGATGATCTCCATCGCCGCTTCATTAGCGCCGCCGTGTTTAGCACCACGCAGGGCGCCGATGGCACCGGTGATGCAAGAATACATATCGGACAAGGTGCCGGCAATCACACGACCGGTGAAGGTCGAAGCGTTGAATTCGTGTTCGGCGTACAACACCAATGAGGTGTTCATGGCATCGATGTGCAATTGGCTAGGCGCTTTGCCGTGCAATACATGCAAGAAATGCGCGGCGATGCTGTCGTCGTTGGTGTTAACGTCCACGCGTTTGCCGTTGTGGCTAAAGTGATACCAATACAGCAGAATCGAACCAAAGCAGGCGATTAAGCGGTCACCCAAATCTTGGGCGGCAACGGTGTTGCGGTCGGCCACTTCTGGCTCCAAGGTGCCGAGCATGGCGCAACCGGTGCGCATCACGTCCATGGGGTGGGTGTTCTTAGGAATTTGCTCGAGCACAGTTTTAAGCGCGGCTGGCAATTCACGCAATTTTTTTAGCTTGGCATGGTAAGCCGCTAATTGGCTTTTGTTAGGCAATTCGCCGTGTATTAACAAATAGGCCACTTCTTCAAAGCTGGCGTGCTTGGCTAATTCTATGATGTCGTAGCCACGGTAGTGCAAATCGTTACCGGTGTGGCCAACTGTGCAAATTGCTGTGCTGCCAGCGGTCACGCCGGCTAAGGCCACGCCTTTTTTCTTTTTAGGCGCTTCTGTTGCTGGGGTTTGAGCCGTGGTTTGCATGACTACTTTTCTCCTTTAAAAAGGGCATCCAATTTTTGTTCAAACGCGTGGTAACCCAAATGCTCATAAAGGTCGGCGCGCGTTTGCATTAGATTAACAACGTTCTTTTGTGAGCCGTCACGGCGCGTCGCTTGGTAAACGCTTAGGGCGGCTTGGTTCATGGCGCGGAAAGCCGATAAGGGGTAGAGCACCATGCTCACATCGGCGCCGCGTAATTCGTCTACGGTGAATAAAGGCGTGCTACCAAATTCGGTGATGTTGGCCAATACCGGTACTTTTACCGTGGCGGCAAATTGTTTATACATGGCCAATTCGGTGATGGCTTCTGGGAAGATCATGTCGGCGCCGGCTTCTGCGCAGGCACAAGCCCGATCAATGGCCGATTGCAAGCCTTCCACTGCCAGGGCGTCGGTTCTGGCCATAACGACAAAATCGTCGTAGGGTTTAGCGTCAACCGCGGCTTTAACTCTATCCACCATTTCTTCTAGGCTAACAATGGCTTTGTTCGGGCGGTGACCGCAGCGTTTGGCGCTGACTTGGTCTTCAATGTGCACCGCGGCGGCGCCAGCCTTGGCGATGCTTTTGACGCTGCGTGCGATGTTAAATGCACCGCCCCAGCCGGTATCGATGTCCACCAATAAGGGTGTGTCCACAGCATCGGTGATGCGGCGTACGTCTATCAATACGTCTTCTAGCGTGGAGATGCCCAAATCAGGCAACCCTAGCGAGCCGGCCGCCACGCCGCCACCAGACAAATACAAAGCCTTGAAGCCACTTTGGGTGGCCAGCATGGCGTGGTAGGCATTGATGGCGCCTATGATTTGTAAGGGTTTTTCGGCTTTAAGGGCGGCACGAAAGCGTGCGCCTGCAGTTGCGGCTTGTGTCATGGTGTTTACCTAGAGGTCTAAGGTTAAATAAAATTAACTGAAAAATGCGGCTTGGGCTTCAGCCGGTATCGCCACTTTGGTGAGCTTGGCTTTTTGCAGGATTTCCCAGAAATAGCGGTAAGTGGCTCTGTCGTGCAATTCGCCATCGTATTGAATCGGGCCCCAATCGGCTTTTTGTGCGGCCAATAGAATGTTGGCGCCGTCTTGCACTTCATCAAAATTAGGTTTCATGGCGCTGACGATGGCTTCAATTTGCGTGGGGTAAATGCTCCACATGCGTAAAAAGCCAAACTCATTGCGGGCGCGTGAGGCGTCGCTGTGGGTGGTTTCCACGTTTTTCAAATCCAAGGTGACGTTGTGCGCGGGCACCACGCCGTTGGCCAATGCGGCAGCGACTAATTCGGCTTTGGCACGGGCTAATAAGCGGTGATCAAATTGACCTGGGCTGCGCATGGCGGAAGCCGGAATAGCGCCGTGGTGGCCGCTGACAAAATCCATTAAGCCAAAGTCCAGTACTTGTAGCCAAGGCAAGGTGGCGATGTCGTGCACGGCTTTTAAGGCGCCGTGCGTTTCCACCAAGATATGCACCGGTATCTCGCGGGTGATGCCATTAAAGGTCGCTACTTTTTGAATGTAAGCGATCATTTCTTTGGCTTGCGCGTGGCTGGTGCATTTAGGGATGGTTATGTAGCTCAACACTTGTCCTGCGCCGGCCACCAAGATATCGATATCTTGTTTCCAAGCGGGGTGGGTGTAATCGTGTATGCGTGCGCCGGCCATTTTGTGTTTGTTATCGGCGCTGGTTAAGACGCGCACTATCATGGCCGCGTGGTCGCGTTCTTGGCCGGCTTGCGCGCCGTCTTCGCAATCGCAGGTGATGTCAAACACCGGGCCTATGCTCTCTTGCATGGCCAAGGCCTTTAGGATTAATTTCTCACTGCCGGCAAAATGCTCGCAGGACGGGATGATGGGAAAGGATTTTTCCCCGCTAAATAATGCGTCATTTGGGTGAACTAGGTTGGTCGTAGACATGGTTTTAATCCTAAGGCAAAGTTAAGCTTGTTTACGTGGCATCAGCACGGTGTAATCGAGGTCTAATACCACGTTAGGGTGGTAAGTGGTTTTCTCGCCCTGAGTTACGTGGCGGCTGCTCAAGGTATGCGCTGGCGTGTTTTTCACTCCCACCATACGCAACCTAAGTGCTGCTAAATCCTCACGGTTAGGTAAGGTTTCTTTGGCCAACACCTCGGTCCAAGTGTAGATGGTGTCATCACCAAAGCTTGGGTTGCAGTGCGTGCCGGCATTGATGGCGAGGATGGACAAGGCATTTTCCAAGCCGTCGTAAGATAAGGCGCGGCAAACGGAAATGATGTGACCGCCGTACATGAGGCGTCGGCCAAAAGCAGTCGGTTTCATCATCAGTTCATCAAAATGCAAGCGGGCGTTGTTTTGATACAGCTTGGTGGCCAAGGTATGGTCGGTGTCGCTGATGGTCATGCCGGCTGGGTGATTGATGCGTTCGCCCACTTGGTAGTCGTCCCAGAGGAACGTGCCGCCGGTCTGGGCGGTATTGAATTTTCTGGCATCCAAAAAGGCAGGCACAGCCAAATCCGCAGTGGCGACTGCGTTGGCTAAGTTAGGAATAACGGTAGTAGGGGCGGGGGCGTTGTGGTCTTTTTTGTGCACCATCACCCATCGCACCCATGAAAATACCGGTTGCTGCAATTGGTTGGTCGACACCGAGCGCACATATACCACGCCGGATTGGCCATTTGAGTTTTGTTTTAAGCCTATGACGATGGAGCTGGTGCTCAGCGTGTCTCCGGCATACACCGGTTGTAAAAAGCGCACCTCGGCATAGCCTAAGTTAGCTACCGCATTGACCGATATGTCTGGCACAGTTTTACCAAAGGCGATATGAAAGGCTAGTAAATCGTCCACCGGCCGCGCTTTGTAGCCTAAGGATTGCGCCAGCGTGTCAGCTGAATGCAAGGCTTGGCGAGCGCCGGTTAGCGCCATGTATAAGGCCACTTCACCTTCACCTATAGTGCGTGGCGTGGCGTGCGTGATCACTTGGTTGAGTTTGAAATCCTCAAAAAAGTTACCCGTACGGATTTTGTTGCTGCTTGACGTATTAGACATGGCTTTCTTCCAAGGTGCTGATCATTTCACTTAATTTAAGTAGGCGTTCGGCGGCGCGTACATGATGGGGTTCGACTAATTTGTCGTTAACCACGACCGTGCCTTTGCCCATTTCATTGGCGGCCTTTAAGGCGGCAATGATTTCACGGGCGTTTTCCACTTCGCTAGCTTGCGGTGTATAAGCGTCGTTGCTGTAAGCTAGTTGCGCTGGGTGCACCAAGGACTTTCCATCAAAGCCCATGTCGCGGCCTAAGCGGCAAGCGTATTCAAAAGAGTGCATGTTTTTAAAATCACTGGTGATGCCGTCCACTACCGCATGACCGTATGCGCGTGCCGCTAATATCACCAATGATAAAGAGGTTAGGATGGCAGAGCGCTCGTGCGTCACGCGTGCGTGCAATTGCGATATCAGGTCCGATGTAGCCATCACCATGCAGACGATGCGGTCCGACGCACTGGCAATTTCTTTAGCGTTCAGCACGGCAATTGGGCTCTCTATCATGACCATGATAGGCAGGTGGCTCCCGCCAGCTGCATCCAATAAGGATAGGGCCGTCAGTACATCCTCTTTACTTTCTATGTTTGGAAACAACACGGCGTCGACTTTGATTTTGGCCACGGCTTTTATGTCTTCTGGTCCCCATTGTGAGATTAAGTCGTTCACCCGCACCACCACTTCGCGCAAGCCATAGCCACCTTCGTTGACGAAGCGCACGACGTTGTCGCGCGATTCTTCTTTGCACTCAACTAACACTGGATCTCCAAGATCGAGTATCACGGAGTCGGCGTGTAGGGTTCTAGCGCGCTCTAAGTAATGCGTGTTGCAGCCAGGCACATAAAGCATGGAGCGGCGTGGGCGAAAATATTGAGTCATTCGATTACCTTTATTTGGCCTATGGGCAAGGGTGTTTTTTAAGCTGAAACGATTATATAGAGAGTATTTAAAAAATGTCAATCTATATCTTATGTCTTATATAAGATATAAAATGCTAGACTATTAAAAAATAGCATGCTATAAATAAGCCATTGCCAATTCGCGCTAAATGAATAGCCAAATTTTAAGGTCATTCAATTTTGATGAGATCAATAATCATGATAGACAAACATTACAATTCGCCAAGCTACAAGCCGCTTTACGACCAGATTAAAGTCTTGTTAACGCAAAGTTTAATTGGTGGGGAATGGCGTCCTGGGGACATGATTCCCAGTGAGATTGATTTAGCCGGCCGCTATAAAGTCAGTCAAGGCACAGTCAGAAAAGCTATCGATGCTTTAGCCACGGAAAATATTTTAATTCGCCGTCAGGGTAAAGGGACCTTTGTCGCCACCCACAGTGCGGACAACATGAAGCTGCGATTTTTACGCTTAACCTCCATAGATGGCCAAAAAGAATTATTAAAAAACGAATTTATATCTTGCGTTAAAGGCAAGGCCGATGTGCGCATGGGGCAGGTGCTGGATTTAAAAGCCGGCGCTTCCACCATAGAGATTAAACGTTTATTAACGTTTTCTGGTCGCCCTTTAATTTTTGATCACATCATCGTGCCGGCTGCACCGTTTAAAGGTCTGAACGGCAACCGCGTGGAAGAAAACAACGGTTCCATGTACAGCATGTACGAGTCCGAATACGGTGTGCGCATGGTACGTGCTGAAGAGCGCTTAAAAGCCGTGGGGGCTAAAGGAGAAGTTGCGGCTACCTTAGGTTTAAAAGAAAACGAACCTATTTTAAGTATAGAGCGCGTGTCCTTTACTTATGGTGACAAACCCATGGAGTGGCGTTTGGGTATGTGCGTGACGGACAACCATCATTACATGAATGAATTGGAATAAGGCTTTAATCGTTGCTAGGCCAAGCTTGGTTAGTCGATCAACATTTAATAGTAAGTGCAAATTAACTAAAGGTAGAAACAATGGATGATTTAAAAAAACGTGCGCTGGATTACCACGAGTTTCCTAAACCGGGAAAATTGTCCGTTGAATCATCCAAGCCTTGCGCCAGCCAAGACGATTTGTCATTAGCCTACACCCCAGGTGTGGCAGTACCGGTGCGTGAAATTAACCGCGACCCTTCTAACGCCTACCGTTACACCAACAAAGGCAACTTGGTTGCGGTGATTACCGATGGTACGGCCGTATTAGGCCTGGGTAATATGGGCCCACTGGCCAGTAAGCCAGTGATGGAAGGCAAGGCCGTGTTGTTTAAACACTTTGCCGGCATAGACGTATTTGACATAGAGGTAAACGCCCCCAGTGTGGAGGCGTTCATCGAAACCGTGGTCAACATTGCGCCTACTTTTGGTGGCATTAATTTAGAAGACATCGCGGCACCGCATTGCTTTCGTATTGAAAAAGAATTGCGCGCGCGTTTGGACATCCCAGTTTTTCACGACGACCAACATGGCACGGCGGTGATAGTGGCCGCGGCCTTATCCAATGCCTTGGAGTTGCAAGGCAAAACATTAAGCGGCGCTAAAATTGTATTTTTAGGCGCCGGTGCAGCGGGGTGTTCTTGCGCACGCTTGCTTAAATTAATGGGGGCGACCAACATCACCATGGTTGATAAGTCTGGCGTGCTCGATACGGCCCGACCTGATTTGCACGATAACAACCGCCATTTAGCCGTGGCACCCAGCGTGGCTAAAACCTTAGCCGATGTGATGCCGAGCGCCGATGTGTTTATCGGCGTATCTGCGGCCAACGCCTTGTCGGCTGATTTGTTAAAACTCATGGCGGCCAAGCCAGTGGTGTTTGCCTTGGCCAATCCCGATCCAGAAATACTGCCTAGCATCGCCCATGCGGTACGCGATGACATCCTGATGGCGACTGGTCGTTCGGACTTCCCGAATCAAGTGAACAATGCCTTGTGCTTCCCGTATTTGTTCCGCGGTGCTTTGGATGCCAAAGCCAAGCAAATTACCGATGAAATGCAAATAGCCGCGGCGCATGCGCTTGCTGACTTGGCGCGCGAACCGGTGCCGGCAGATGTCTTGCAAGCATACAACTTAACAAGTTTGAGCTTCGGTAAGGATTACATTATTCCTAAACCGTTTGATAAACGTTTATTAGCACGCGTGTCCGGTGCGGTGGCGGATGCCGCTAGAGCACAACAGGCTAAGTAGTAGTGACCATGAACCAAAAATTAGCTAAAAAAAATCGGCCTAAAAACCTGAATTTGTTCACCATACGTTTACCCATCAACGCCTTGGTGTCCATCTTGCATAGGGCCACCGGTTGCGCCTTGTTTATGATTTTGCCGGTCATTTTATTGCTGTTGCAATGGTCTTTGCGTTCGGCCGAGGATTTGCAGTTGGTCTTGGCTTTTCTCCATTCGCCTTTTATCAAGCTGGTATTGATGGGCTTGGCTTGGGTATTTTTTCACCATTTCTTTGCCGGCATCCGTCATTTGGCGATGGACGTGCATTGGATGACAACGCTCATGAAAGCCCGTTACACCAGCAAGGTGGTGATGGTGCTGGGCTTGCTTGCCACGCTAGTGGTGAGCATTACATTGTGGCTATAAATTATGTGGATTGAACTCTTAACCAAACGTTACCCTGGCATGCGTGCATGGCTATCGCAACGCCTAACCGGCTTGGCCATGGCCCTCTACAGTGTGCTGGCGGTGGGACGATTTTTCTATCTGGCCCCTAGCGACTACCAAGCATGGGTCGAGTTTTTTCAGCCACTGTGGTGGCGAGTGCTGACCATGTTGTTCTGGTTGGCCTTAACGCTACACGCTTGGCTGGGCATACGCGATGTGTTCAAGGATTACGTGCCTAATGCCACCTTGCGCAGCGTCTTATTGAAGGGCTTGGTGATCTTGCTATGGCTGTATTTGGCTTGGGCAGCTTACCTGTTGTTTGCTTAATTTGTTTGCTTAATTTGGTTGCTTAATTTAATTTTTATTTAAGGTTTATGGCTTATGGCAGTTGCAACGCAAGTATTTGATGCATTGGTGGTAGGCGGCGGTGGCGCCGGTTTACGTGCCTCATTGCAGTTAGCGCAATCCGGTTTAAAAGTAGCGGTGTTGTCCAAGGTGTTTCCTACCCGTTCGCATACCGTGGCGGCGCAAGGTGGCATTGCCGCTGCTCTAGGCAACGTGGCTGATGATAAGTGGTTGTGGCATATGTACGACACCATTAAAGGTTCGGATTACTTGGGCGACCAAGATGCCATCGAGTTTATGTGTAAAAACGCCGCTGCGGCCATATACGAATTGGAGCATTTTGGTATGCCGTTTGACCGCTTGGAAAACGGCAAAATATTCCAACGGCCGTTTGGCGGCATGACGCAAAATTTTGGCGAAAGCGCCATTTCTCGGACCTGTGCGGTGGCTGACAGAACCGGTCACGCTATGTTGCACACTTTGTACCAACGCAACATCCAATCCAATACTCAGTTTTTTGTCGAGTGGTTGGCCTTGGATTTATTGCGCGACAAAGACGGCGACGTGCTCGGCGTATTGGCGCTAGAAATAGAAACCGGCGAAGTACATTGCATACGCTCCAAGGCCACCATGTTGGCCACCGGCGGCGCCGGTCGTATTTTCAAGGCCAGCACCAATGCTTTTATCAACACCGGTGATGGCTTGGGCATGGCGGCACGCGCTGGCATTCCTTTGCAAGACATGGAGTTTTGGCAATTTCACCCTACCGGCGTGCTCAATGCCGGCGTGTTGATTACCGAGGGCGTGCGTGGCGAAGGTGGCTATTTATTGAACAGCGAAGGCGAGCGTTTCATGGAGCGCTATGCACCGCATGCCAAAGACTTGGCCAGCCGTGACGTGGTGTCGCGTGCCATTGCTACCGAAATTAAAGCCGGCCGCGGCGTGGGTAAAAACAAAGACGCGGTGTATTTAAAGCTAGACCATTTGGGAGAGGCTTTAATTAACGATAAATTGCCCGGCATACGCGAGATCGCGAAAACCTTTGCTAACGTCGACCCGGTGAAAGACCCCATCCCCATCGTGCCGACCGTGCATTACATGATGGGTGGCATCCCTACCAATTTACAAGGCCAAGTGATAGTCCCAGACGCCAGTGGCACTCAAGCGGTGGTCAATGGCTTGTACGCAGTAGGCGAGTGCGCTTGCGTATCGGTGCATGGCGCCAATCGTTTGGGCTCGAACTCGCTATTGGATTTAGTGGTGTTCGGACATGCCGCCGGCGACAAGATGGTGGAAGAAGTGAAAAAAGACAACAGCCATAAAGCCTTGGCCGCCGATGCCTTTGATAAGACCTTAGCCAGACTGAATCGCTTGGACACACAAACCCAAGGCGAATCGGTTAAAGACGTGGGTGCCGCGCTACGCGAGACCATGCAAACCCATTGCGGCGTATTCCGTTTCCCCGATTTGTTGCAATCCGGTGTGGTGGAGATAGACAAAGTCGCCGAGCGGGCTAAAAACACCGTGATCACAGACAAGAGTCAGGTGTTCAATACCGCTAGGGTGGATGCCTTGGAGTTGGATAATTTAGTGGAAGTGGCCTTGGCCACCATGCACGCGGCGGAAGCCAGAACCGAAAGCCGTGGCGCGCATGCGCGTGAAGACTTTATGCAGCGCGACGATGAGAAGTGGTTGACGCATTCCTTGTACTACCGTGAGGGCCACCGTTTAAGTTACAAACCGGTGCGCTTGAAACCCCAAACCGTGGACAGCTTTGAGCCTAAAGCACGCGTTTATTAATGGCGGCATGACATCAAGTTAAGCTTACAGAGACGATAAAAAATGAAATTTTCAATTTACCGATTTAACCCAGACGTGGATAAAAAACCCTATATGCAAGACTACGACGTGGTCTTGGAAGACAGCGATCAAATGTTGCTGGATGCCTTGATGCGCATTAAAGATTTAGACGACAGTTTGAGCCTGCGCAAATCTTGCCGTGAAGGCGTGTGCGGTTCCGACAGCATGAACATTAACGGTAAAAATGGCCTAGCCTGCATCACCAAGTTGTCTGACCTAGAAGAGCCGGTGGTGTTAAGGCCTATGCCTGGTTTGCCGGTGATACGCGATTTGGTGGTCGACATGACGCAGTTCTTTGAAAACTACAATTCCGTTAAGCCGTATTTAGTGAACAACGATGCTCCGCCTACCACCGAGCGTCTGCAATCGCCGGCCGATAGAGCTAAGCTGGATGGACTCTACGAATGCATATTGTGCGGCGCGTGCACCACATCTTGCCCATCATTCTGGTGGAACCCGGATAAATTTGTCGGCCCAGCCGGCTTGATGCAAGCCTACCGTTTTATGGTGGATAGCCGTGATCAAGCCTTGGATGAGCGTTTGGATAATCTGGAGGAGCCAGACCGTTTATACCGTTGCCACAACATCATGAATTGCGTGGAAGTGTGCCCTAAGAAATTGAATCCAAATGCGGCCATCGCCAACATTAAAGATTTGAAATTTGAGCAAGCGCGCGAGCATAAAAACAAAGCGAAGAAGCACATAGAAATTAAAGCGGTATAAGCCGCGCCATAACAGAAGATAAGCCCATGACGAATAGCCCAAACATGACAGACGAAGAAGTGCGCCGCTTAAGCTGGCGTTGCCGTCGTGGGCTATTGGAATTGGATATCGTCTTGCAGCGTTTCGCCGTCCATTACCTAGCCGGCTTGACGCAAGCTGAATTGGTGGCCTTGGACAGCTTGTTGGATTTGCCCGATAACGAATTTTTAGACGTGGTGACCCTAAGGCTGCCAGCTGCCAAGGTCCCAGCCTTGCAAGCAAAAAAATCGAACGACCAGGCGCTGCAAAGCGTGCTGGCTAAATTAAGTGCGCGTGACCAAATCGAAGGCTAATTTAGCCATCATTACATTAGTGAAAGAGCGATTATGACCAACTCAAGCAAAATCAAATGCTATAGCAACAGCGCCATGTTAGGCGAAAGCTGGCCCGGCATTCAGTTGTATTACCCGCCGGTTAAATACTCGCCGGCACTGGGCATATACGAAGATTTGACGCAAGCTGCGGCCCGCATGCGCAAGCACGCTCACAACACGCAAGCTCACACCTTGATTTTTGACTTGGAAGACGGTTGCCGCCAAAAAGAAATGAGTCGCGATTTGTTGCGTCAAGAGCTGCCCTTGCTGCGCAAAGTAAACCAGAAGGTGACCATCGCCATCCGGGCTAACTCTTTCCGTACCGATGAATACGAGCAGGACATGCTGTTGGTCAAGGACATGTCGGAATTCATAGACGTGGTGATGTTGGCCAAAGCCGGCGAGGCTTACGGCGCGGCTGAAGTGCGTGATTTATCCAATTTCTTAATAGAGATTAACCCTAACATCACCATACAGCCGATTATTGAGCACCCTAAATCGCTCAAAATTGCCCCAGAATTGTTGCAATACAACACGGTTAAGCATGTGGTATTTGGTATCCATGACTTTTCTAAAGCCATGGGCATACACATCACCCCGGAAAACTGGATAGAGGAATTGCAGTTCTACATGAACCACTTGATGTTTGAGGCGCGTATTGCAGGTAAGGGCGTGATAGGCGGTGTGGAAACCTTAATCGGCAGCAACATCATGCCAGAAAAATTCCTGGAGCCACATGACGTGCGTCGCTGGTTGGATTTGCACGGCGATAACGAATCGCGCATTGTCTACAAGCACGCTTGTCAAGAAGCAGCCATGGGCTTAACCGGTAAGCAAGTGATCCATCCTGGCCACATTCATTTATGCAAAACCGCTTACACGCCATCGCCCACCGAAGTGAATCAAAAAGTGCGCATCCTCAAAGCGGCCATCGAAGCCGATGCCTTGCATGGTGGGGCAATTAAATTTGAAGGGGAAATGTTGGATCCGCCTATGTTTGGTAAAGCCTTGCAAACCTTGTTACGTGCACATGCCTTGCAAGCGATTACGCCTGAAGACAAAAACTTTGCCTTATACGTGCTGGAATTATTGCCGGCCCAAGTAATACGCCAAAACTGGCCATACGGCGCCATATTGTAAATAAATGCCGCAGCTTGATGTGACCGCTTGCACAAAAAAAGCTAAAACGGATAGAGGATAGACCATGCAAAAATTTGAAGAATTTCCAGTCTGGCAGTGGGCCGTGCCTAAGCAATTTAATATTGGCGCGGCTTGCACCGATAAGCATTTGCACACGCCGATCGCGCAGACGGTGGCCATGATAGTGGAAGACGATGCGCTGGGCACCTCGCAAATGACTTTTGCCGAATTGGCCAGTCGCACCGATCAGTTTGCCCAGTTATTGCGCAACAGTGGTGTGGCAGCAGGCGACCGAGTGCTGATTCGTTTGCCTAACAGCCTGGATTACCCGATTGCCTTTTTGGGAACCATGAAGCGCGGCGCGATTTCCGTGCCTACTTCCACTTTGCTGACCGCCGAAGAAGTGGCCTACTTGGCTAAAGATTCGGCTGCCACGGTGTTGGTGACAGACAAGGCAGCGTGGCCCGCTTTGCAAGACTATTTATCCAATTTGCCAAATTTAAAGCAGGTGTTTCTATCTGGTGTCGGTGAGATTCAGCCGCATGCCAGCTTAAAGGTCAGCGATTTAAGGCAACAGTTGGCCGCCATTAGCCATTGCAAAGGCAACCATGCCACGGCTGCTGATGACCCTGCCTACTTGGTTTACACCTCAGGCACCACCGGTTACCCCAAAGGCGTTTTGCACGCGCACCGTGCCTTAATTGGCCGTGAGCCAGCCGCTAAGTATTGGTTTAATTTTGCCGAAGACCAACAAGATCGCATCATGCACTCGGGTAAATTTAACTGGACGTACGTATTGGGTACCGGCTTGATGGACCCCTTGTATTTGGGTAAAACCGTGATCGTGCACGAAGGCAAAAACGATGCTGATTTGTGGACGCGATTGATTGCTAAACACGCCGCCACCATTTTTGTTGGGGTGCCCACCATATACCGTCAAATCATTCAAAAATCGACGGCTGCTAAGGCCGATGTGCCTAGCTTGCGTCACTGCATGAGTGCCGGTGAGCATTTGTCGGACGAAGTTTTGCAGCAATGGCGTGGCCGTTTCGGACGCGATATTTTTGAAGCCGTCGGCATGAGTGAGTTCTCCTATTACTTAAGTCAAAGTGTATTTAGACCGATACGCCCTGGTTCCGCCGGCTTCCCGCAACCCGGCCATGCCATACAATTACTCAACCCCGACACTTTAGAAGCCGTGCCGCCAGGGGAAGAGGGCATGATATGCGTGCCCGATAGCGACCCCGGTTTGTTCTTGCGCTACTGGAATCTCGATGATGAAACGGCCAAGTTCAAGCACGACGGCTGGTTCTTTACTGGCGATTACGCGCGTTATGATGCCGATGGTTACATCTGGTTCTTGGGCCGTAAGGACGACATCATTAAGAGCTTTGGCTACCGCGTGTCGCCTTATGAAATTGAACGCGTTTACAAATCGCACCCAGCGGTGGCGGATTGCGCAGCAGTGGGCGAAGAATTGGAAAAAGACAAATTATTGGTGGTCACTTACGTGATCTTGCAGCCCGATGCCAGTGTCACGGCCGATGAGTTATTGGCCTTTGGTAAGCAGCATTTGGCGGCCTACAAAACCCCAAAAACCGTGTATTTGACCAAGGATTTCCCCCGTACTAAAAATGGTAAAATCTTACGCAAGGACATCAACAACCAAATTGCCTACGCTAAATCGGCTAGGTAAGTTAACGCAACGCTAAAGCCAATATGACCACCATCAAACAAATCGATTTTATAGACAGCGTAGCCGATGCTCTGCAGTTCATCTCCTATTACCATCCGCTGGATTACATTCAAGCCTTGGGCCGTGCTTATGAAGCCGAGCAGTCACTGCCAGCCAAGGACGCGATTGCACAAATCTTAAGCAACTCGCGGCTGTGTGCCGAGGGCAAACGGCCGCTATGCCAAGACACCGGCATCGTCGTGGCCTTTGTGCAAATTGGCATGCAAGTGCAATGGGATTCGCAGTTAACGGTGGAAGAAATGGTCAACGAGGGCGTGCGTCGAGCCTACACCATGCCTGAGAATAAGCTCAGGGCCTCTATTGTCAGTGACCCAGCGGGTAAGCGCGGCAACACCAAAGACAACACCCCGGCCGTGGTGCATGTGTCCATGGTGGCGGGCGATAAAGTTGAAATAAGCATCGCCGCCAAAGGGGGCGGTTCAGAAAACAAAGCCAAACTGGCCATGCTCAATCCCAATGACAGCATAGTGGATTGGATACTTGAAGTGGTGCCTAAAATGGGTGCGGGTTGGTGCCCGCCTGGCATGCTAGGCATAGGCATAGGCGGCAGCGCCGAGAAAGCCATGTTGCTGGCCAAGGAATCCTTGATGGCGCCTATAGATATACACGAATTGCAAGCGCGGGGCGCAAACAGTCGCATAGAAGAGTTGCGCTTGGAAATTTTTGAAAAAGTGAATGCGCTAGGCATAGGCGCCCAAGGTTTAGGCGGGCTGGCCACGGTGTTAGACGTAAAAATATTGGATTACCCGACCCATGCCGCATCATTGCCGGTGGCGATTATTCCTAACTGCGCCGCAACGCGCCATGTGCATTTTGAATTGGATGGCAGTGGCCCGGCCCAATTAACGCCGCCTAACTTAAACGATTGGCCGCAAGTGCAGTGGGCACCCAGCAGTGACGCTTTGAGGGTGGACTTGAATAGTGTAACGAAAGACAGCATACAGGCTTGGCAGCCAGGCCAAACCCTGCTGTTAAACGGTAAATTGTTAACCGGTCGCGATGCCGCGCATAAACGCATTGCCACCATGATGGCTAAGGGAGAGCCCTTGCCGGTAGATTTTACCAATCGATTTATTTATTACGTGGGCCCGGTGGATGCGGTTGCCGACGAAGCGGTAGGGCCGGCTGGTCCGACCACGGCCACGCGCATGGATGGTTTTACCGAGATGATGTTGGGTCCAGTAGGCTTGTTGGGCATGGTCGGTAAAGCCGAGCGGGGCGATGAAACCATAGCGCTGATCGCCAAGCATCGTTCGGTGTATTTAACCGCCGTGGGCGGGGCAGCTTACTTGGTCAGTAAAGCCATTAAGAAAGCCGAAGTGTTGGCTTTTGCCGATTTGGGCATGGAAGCCATCTATGAATTTACCGTAGAAGACATGCCGGTTACGGTCGCCGTGGACAGCCATGGGGAGTCGGTGCACCAAACTGGACCGGCGTTGTGGAAAAAAATCGCACAGCAAGCCATACAATTGCATGTAAAGTAGAATGCAGCGCATGATTGCGCGGGCCAAGCTAGACGTAAGCCGGCCCGTTTGGCGATCAAGCAATGTTAAAAAATGACGTGGGAGATCACGCTATGGCAGTACTTAAGTTAGGCCGCAGGCTAACAGTGTGTTTATTGCTGTTGCCGTGTATGGCCTACGCTACCGACTTATTGGGCTATTTGACCGACCAAGACGGTCGCTATATTGGCCCATCGGTGGCCGACAATATTGCTTTGATGGACACCGATAAAAATGGCTTTGTCGATGTGTTTGAAGTGCGGGCGTTTTTAGAATTAAAGCACGGCAAGGGCTATGAAAAAGAGCTCATGGATAAAATGGAAGCCTCAGCCAAAGGCCAAAGTTGTGGCACGCCTTTTGCTAATACTATTTACCAGTAATGCGCTTGCCTATCGTAACCGGGCCTAGTATCCCCGGGAAAATTAACGCAGCTAAAACCAAGTCTGGCTTGCAAATTGCTATAATCAACCCTTAAATATTAACTAAACTAAAGATTGCGAACACCATGTTAAAAGCTTATCAAACTCACGTTCAAGAACGCGCCACACTGCAACTACCGCCTTTGCCACTCAACGCCGAGCAAGTCGCGCAAGTGGTTGAATTGTTAAAAAAACCAGCGGCCGATCAAGCCGATACCTTGCTGGATTTAATTACCAATCGCACGCCAGCTGGTGTGGACCAAGCCGCTTACGTTAAAGCCGCTTTTTTGTCTGACATAGCCAATGGTGTCGCCAAGTCACCGTTAATTGACCCGGCGCACGCAGTGCAATTGTTGTCCACCATGTTGGGCGGCTATAACGTGCAAGCCTTGGTGTCCTTGCTCGATACTCCTATGGCCGAAGCGGCCGTGGCGGCTTTAAGCAAAACCATATTGATGTTTGATGCCTTTCACGACGTGGCTGAGAAAATGCAGGCCGGTAACCCGCACGCAAAAAAACTCATCACTTCATGGGCCAATGCCGAGTGGTTTACCCAAGCGCCGGCTTTGGCCGAAGAGATTAAACTGGTGGTGTTCAAAGTCGATGGCGAGACCAATACCGATGATTTGAGCCCGGCACAAGATGCTTGGAGTCGCCCAGACATTCCTTTGCACGCCAAGGCCATGCTGATCAATAAAATGCCAGAAGGCTTGAACACCATAGCCAATTTGCAGAAAAAAGGCTTGCCATTAGCTTATGTTGGCGATGTGGTCGGCACCGGATCATCACGCAAGTCTGCCATCAATTCCTTGCAATGGTTTATGGGCAATGACATTCCTAATATTCCAAATAAACGCACCGGCGGCGTGATCTTGGGCAATAAAATTGCGCCTATCTTCTTTAATACCGCCGAAGATTCTGGCGCGCTGCCCATACAGTGTGACGTATCTAAAATGGCCACCGGTGACGTCATCACCTTGCAGCCATACGCTGGCAAAGTGTTAAACGAAGCCGGCCAAGAAATCGCAAGCTTTGATTTGTCGCCCGTGACTTTGCCTGACGAAGTGCGAGCCGGCGGACGCATTGCTTTAATCATAGGCCGTGGCTTAACCACAAATGCGCGAGCTGCTTTAGGTTTGCCAGCAACCCAACAATTTATTACCGCCGTGGCACCGAAAGACAGCGGCAAGGGCTACACCTTGGCGCAAAAAATGGTAGGCAGAGCTTGTGGCTTACCTGAAGGCCAGGGCGTGCGCCCAGGCGCCTACTGTGAGCCTAAGGCCACCACCGTTGGCTCACAAGACACAACAGGCGGCATGACCCGCGACGAGTTAAAAGAACTGGCCTGCTTGGGCTTTAGCGCCGACTTGGTCATGCAAAGTTTTTGCCACACGGCAGCTTACCCCAAACCCGTCGATATTAAATTGCAACACAGTCTGCCAGAATTCATGAGCAGTCGTGGTGGCGTTAGCTTGCGTCCAGGTGATGGCGTGATCCACTCATGGTTAAACCGCATGGTATTGCCAGACACCGTGGGCACCGGTGGTGACTCGCACACGCGTTTCCCGATTGGTATTTCTTTCCCAGCCGGCTCAGGTCTGGTGGCGTTTGCAGCGGCCATGGGCGCCATGCCGCTAGACATGCCAGAATCAGTCTTGGTGCGCTTTAAAGGCACCATGCAGCCTGGCATCACCTTGCGCGATTTGGTCAATGCCATTCCGTATGCAGCCATTAAAGCCGGCGATTTAACGGTGGGCAAGCAAGGTAAAAAGAACGTGTTTAATGGCCGCATCTTAGAAATTGAAGGCTTGCCTGATTTGAAAGTGGAGCAGGCTTTTGAGTTTGCTGATGCCTCCGCCGAACGCTCGGCCAACGGATGTACCGTTAGGTTGAACAAAGAGCCGGTGATTGAGTTTTTAAACTCCAACATTGTGCTGATGCAAAATATGATAGAAAACGGCTACCAAGATGCGCGTTCCTTGCAACGCCGCATTGCCAGCATGCAAGCTTGGTTGGCTAAGCCGGAATTGCTAGAGCCGGACGCAAATGCGGAGTATGCGCACGTCATTGAAATTGACCTTAACACCATCACCGAACCGCTGTTGGCTTGCCCGAATGACCCAGACGACATAAAGCCCTTGTCTGCGGTGGTGGGCGACAAGATAGACGAGGTCTTCATAGGCAGTTGCATGACCAATATTGGCCACTACCGTGCTGCTGCCAAGGTGTTAGAAGGCTCGGGTAACATTCCTACCCGCTTATGGATAGCGCCACCGACGCGCATGGACGAAGCGCAATTGCGCGACGAAGGCGTCTACTCGGTATTCGGTATCGCCGGGGCACGCACGGAAATTCCAGGCTGCTCATTGTGCATGGGTAACCAAGCTCGGGTGGCAGATAAAGCCACGGTGTTCTCCACCAGTACGCGTAACTTTGATAACCGCATGGGCATGGACGCGCGCGTTTATTTGGGCTCGGCTGAATTGGCTGCGGTGTGTGCCAAATTGGGCCGCATTCCTAGCCATGCGGAGTACTTGGAAACCGTGGGCAATAAATTAAAAAATAGCGCGGAAATTTACAAGTATTTGAGTTTTGATCAAATGCCAGACTACGCACTGAGCAAGGCTAACGCGAAGAAAATCATAGCCATATCCGCAGTTTAAGCCTTAGTAACTCACTATTA
Organism: Methylotenera oryzisoli; assembly: GCA_943333775.2. Taxonomy (GTDB): domain Bacteria; phylum Pseudomonadota; class Gammaproteobacteria; order Burkholderiales; family Methylophilaceae; genus Methylotenera; species Methylotenera profunda. The sequence goes on along the minus strand of CALQUO020000001.1, from coordinate 22,222 downwards.
AAACCTTTGCTATGCGCGGCCTTTGCTTGTAAAAAGCCGCGCATAGCGCTATATTTGGCGCTGTTATTTAACCCTAGAGTACCTTATGGTCAGCGTTAAGCCCCAGCCCCCAGGTGACAATCCCGATGCCCATATTTTTAGCGAGGCTAACCTAGCCGACACGCCCAAGCACGGCGCTTGGAAGTGGATGTTGCCTTTGACTTTGTTGTTGGCCTTGGCCGTCTATGCCGCTTGGCGATTTGGCTGGCATGCCAAGGCCGTGACCACTGGCGTGTTGCTGGTGGCTGCCGTCTCGCATGTGCTGGCTTGGTTATTGGCATTGATTAGCTTGGTGCCCATCATCGGTCCCTTGCTGGTTAAAGTCTTAAGCTTGTCCATCATCTGGCTACTTAATGCCATAGGCTATTTGGTGTCCTATATCGCCATTAAGCGTGGTTACTCGAAAGACGTGATCAGCTACCGAGGCCTCACCATAGCCTTGATTACCGGCATCGTCATCGGTTTTGTCCTGGCTAGCTTATTGTAAAGAGCTTCCCTTATTATGTATGCCAAAATAAAGCAGTCGCGCGTCTACCAAACCCTAGTCAAATTGCCGGCATTTTTTCCGGTGCTATTTTTCTTTGGTGGCTTTGCTTGGGATGCCTTAACCATAGGTCGGCATGTCGCCGCCTTTGACCTGATTATATTGACCGCGTATTTGGCCGCTGCGGCGGTCATATTGTATTACTTAGGTCAGTCCAGTCAGATCGGTTCATCGGGCTACCTAGCTAGACTCTACCAACGTTTTCGGGCCGCCAAATGGCAAAAAAAATGGCCGTATTTTATGCTGCAATTTTTATTTGGCAGCATGCTCAGTCCCTTATTTATTTTGTATTTTCAAAGTGCCAGCCATGCTTGGGCATGGGTCATGATCTTGTTATTAGGAGGGCTGTTGGTGGGTAACGAGTACATGGAAAACAAATACCGGCAGTTCACCATCAGTTGGGCTTTGTTTGGGTTTTGTGCCATGTTGCTGCTTAATTTTGCCTTGCCATTTTTATTGGGCAGCATCCATGCCGCGTGGTTTTATTTAAGCACTCTGTTAGGGGCGGGCTTCGCTTACGGCTTGTATAAGAAAACGCCGGTGCACAATGGCAACATCAAGCCGGTGTGGGTTATTGCGTTGCTGTTGATGCTGGCTTACCGCTTTGACGTGATTCCGCCTGTGCCCTTGGTCAAGCGAGACTTGGCGGTGGCGTATGAGTTAAGGAAGGTAGGTGGGGTCTATCAGTTAAGTCAGCAGCCTTCTGGCTGGTGGGTGTTTTGGCGGCCAACTAGCAACCATTTACAAACCACATTGGGTCAGCGCGTCTATTTCTTTTCCTCGGTATTTGCGCCTGGGGGATTAAATACTCGGCTTTACCATAGGTGGCAGTACTTTGATGAAAAACGCGGCTGGCAAACCCAATCGCGCATAGGCTACAGCTTGGCCGGCGGACGAGAAAACGGTTTTAGGGGGTACACCTATAAGCAAGGCTTGCAAGCGGGGGATTGGCGTGTCAGCGTGGAAACCGAGAACAATAAAACCGTCGCCGTACAAGCGTTTAGCGTGGAAATGGTGGATACCAAAGCCACGCCTGTCGTCATCGCTTACTAGTTAATGCGATTGGTTAGAATGGCTCATGAGCTTATCAATGTAAGCAATGGCTACCGCCGATAAGACAAAGGTCACGTGTATGATGGTTTGCCATATTAAGACTTTTTCAGTTAAATTTTCGGCATTGATAAACGTTTTGAGCAAATGGATGGATGAAATGCCGATGATGGCCGTGGCCAATTTAACCTTAAGCAGGTTGGCATTGACGTGCGATAGCCAATCCGGTTCATCCGGATGCCCCACTAAATTTAGGCGAGAGACGAAGGTTTCGTAGCCGCCCACTATCACCATGATTAGCAAGTTTGAAATCATCACCACGTCTATTAAGCCTAATACAATTAACATGATGTGCGCCTCTTCTATGACATGCGCCGTGGCCACCAAATGCACCAATTCTACGCCAAAGAAAAACACGTAAACTGCCTGCGCAACAATCAAGCCAAGATACAAGGGCAATTGCAACCAGCGGCTGCCAAATAAAATGTTGGTCATGATGCTTTTTTGTTGGTATTTCTCGCTAGGGAGGGTGTTTTTCGTTTGCATGGAGGGCTCGATTTCTCAGGTTAAAAAGAGGTTTAATTGTATCAGCAAAATACATTAAGCCATTTCATGTTCAAGTGTGAAATGGGCGCTGTCATCCAGTGCCAATAATTGGCAAAGACTGGGTAGGGTCGCTGCTAAATCCTTGGCCAAGGTCCAAGGCGGATTGATAATAAATAGCCCGCTGCCATTCATGCCGTAGCCATCTATCTTAGGAGCGTGTATGGACAAACTCACGTGTAGCCAGTTAGGCGCATGCAAGCCCATCAAATCCTCGATCATTTGGCCCGGTTCGGGGCGTTGCAGTATTGGGTACCAAATCAGGTAAGTACCGCTAGCAAAGCGTTTTAGGCTGTCTTTAACTAGCGCAACCACGCGTTGGTAGTCTTGTTTGTCTTCGTATGGCGGATCTATCAATGCCACCGCGCGTCGGGGTGGAGGTGGCAAGCAGGCTTTGATGCCAGCAAAGCCATCTTTTTGGGCGATCTGCACTTGTTTAGCCTGCCCTTGGAAATTAGCCATGAGCAAAGCGTGGTCGCTGGGGTGCAGTTCAAACAAGCGCATTTTGTCATCGGCACGTAATAAGGCCTGCGCCAACAGCGGTGAGCCTGGGTAGAAATCCAGTTCGCCGAGGTTAAAGCTTTTAATCAATGCCACAAAATCAGCCAAGGCGGGGGCTAATGGCTCGGCCGCCATAAGCTTGGCTATGCCTTGCTCAAACTCGGCATTCTGACTGGCGTAGCCGTCCTTGAGTTGGTACAAGCCGGCGCCCGCATGGGTGTCTATATACCAATACGGTTTGTCTTTTTGCTTCATGTAAGCCAGCACCAAGCTGAGCACGTAATGTTTAAGTACGTCAGCATGGTTGCCTGCGTGAAACGCGTGTCGGTAACTAAGCATAAAAGGTTTCCATAAGATGCAGCATTATAAATTAAGCTGCAATCGATACTCTTGTGACCATGCATTTTTCACGATAAAAATGCGCAATAAAATGAATTTCGGTTAGCATTTCATTTATGACGCATCCCCATACCCACCTCCGCAGCCACCATGGCCACCACCATTACCTAGTGCCGTTCGCACTCATTTTCTTGTTTGCCATCATTGAAGCGGTAGGTGGCTGGTATACCGGTTCGCTGGCCCTGCTAAGCGATGCCGGCCATATGTTTTCGGATGTCGCGGCATTGGGCCTAGCCTGGTTGGCGGCAATACTCGCTAGTAAACCTAAGGTGGCACGCCATGCCTCAGGCGTCAGCTATGCCGAATTAGCCGTGTCCATGATTAATGCGCTGACCATGTTGGTGGTCATTAGCTGGGTGATTGTTGAGGCCATTGCGCGATTTAAACAACCGCATGCGGTTGAAGGCCTGGGCTTAACCCTAATCGCCGGCTTGGGTTTAATCGTTAATTTAATTGTGGCTAAGCAACTGCATCACCAAAGTCTGCAGCACGGCGAAAGTTTAAATAACCGTGCGGCATTTTTGCACGTGATGGGCGATTTGCTAGGCTCCATCGCTGCTGTGGTGGCCGGCTTGGTGGTGTATTTCACCGGCTGGACGCCTATAGACCCAATCTTGTCATTGTTTATTTCGGTTTTGCTCTTGCTGTTCACCTTCAATTTGTTGCGTGACATTGTGCGCACCTTATTCGGCGGCCATGCACCCAAAGCTTGGGGGCATTCTGAGCACGAGCATGATCACGGGCATGATCACTAAACAGCACCAGAGTTTATTTCAGCAATCGCTGGCGCATTTTTCCGACTGCGAACATTACCGCTATTGGTTGCGCCGCGATTGGGATTTGTCGCTGCCGGCCATCGCATTTTTAATGCTCAATCCCAGCACGGCCGATGAAGTGGTTAACGACCCCACCATAGAGCGCTGCCAGCGCCGTGCCATCGCCATGGGCTACGGCAGCATGATTATCGTGAATTTATTTCCGTTTCGCTTAACCGATTCCACCTTGTTGCATACCACCGATAATTTATTGGGCGACAGCGTTGAGGCCGATGACTTCATCCTGCGCGCGGTTGCGTTGGCCGACGTCACTGTCTGCGGTTGGGGTAAGCATGCCTTAGCCGCTCCCAGGGCGCAGCATGTGCTGGCCTTACTCAAAGCCGCCGGTTTGCAAAACAAGGTAATGTGTTTGCAATTAAACAAAGACGGCAGCCCACAACACCCGCTTTACATAGGCTATGCTAAGACCCCAGAACCCTTTGTCATCCCTTAAGGAGAAACACCATGCCCTACGTCAACATCAAATTAGCCGGTAGCGTGACGCGTGAACAAAAAGCGCAGATTGCTAAGGAATTCACCGAAACATTGGAGCGAGTGGCGCACAAGCCTGCTTCTTACACCTACATCACTTTTGAAGAGGTGAGCTATGAAGATTGGGCCATTGCCGGCAGCTTGTTAGCCGATGCTTGAATCCCTTTTGCAAAAGCCGGTTAGGCCCGGTGGTAGAATGCAGCCATGAAAACACCCGCGCGCTTAGCATCCCTTTTAGAAGACGGCTTGATAGATGAGGTCTTGCGCCAATTAATGAGCGGTAAGGAAGCCACCGTTTACGTGGTGCGTTGTGGCGAGGAGGTGCGCTGCGCCAAAGTTTACAAAGAAGCCAATAAGCGCAGCTTTAGGCAAAGCGTGGATTACACCGAAGGCCGCCGGGTTAAAAACAGCCGGCAAGGCCGCGCCATGGCCAAGGGCTCGAAATTTGGTCGCGAGTCGCAAGAAGCCGCTTGGCAGAGTGCCGAAGTGGATGCTTTATACCAGTTGGCGGATGCCGGGGTTAGTGTGCCGGTGCCGTATAATTTTTATGAGGGCGTGTTGCTCATGGAGTTGGTGGTGGACGCTGATGGCCATGCTGCGCCCAGGTTGAATGACATCAGCTTGACCGCCGAGCAAGCGCGCTTGCATCATCAAGGCTTAATCCAAGAGGTGGTGCGCATGCTTTGTGCCGGCATCGTGCACGGCGATCTGTCTGAATTCAATATTTTAATGAGCGAGCGTGGGCCGGTTATTATCGATTTGCCGCAAGCAGTGGATGCGGCAGCCAACAACAACGCGCGAGAGATGTTGGAACGCGACGTGAATAATTTAAAAGATTACTTTGGCCATTTTGCCCCCGACTTGCTCAGCAGCGAATACGCCAAGGAGATGTGGGCCTTATTCGCCCGCGGCGACCTAAAGCCGGATACAGCCTTAACAGGGCGTTTTCATGTCAGCCATAAGGCGGTGGATTTAAAAGGCGTGATGCGCGAAATTGAAGACACAAAAAAAGCCGAAGCCGCCCGCCTAATCCGTCTGGCTGAAGCGAAAGCCGATCTGCTGCTATAAGATCGGCCATCCCTTATGTTTGACGCTAAACCTATTTTAAAAACCTTGCCGAATCTACCTGGCGTTTACCGCATGCTTAACGCCTGCGACGAGGTGATTTACGTAGGCAAAGCCAAAGACCTAAAAAAACGCGTGGCGTCTTACTTCAATAAAAACCTGCCCAGCCCTCGCACGCGCTTGATGGTGAGCCACATCGCCAATATCGTCACCACCGTGACCCACAATGAAGCGGAAGCCTTGTTGCTGGAAAACAATTTAATCAAAAGCTTGATGCCGCGTTACAACGTGTTGTTTAGGGACGACAAAACCTACCCCTACATCGCGCTAAGTGCCGACCCGCAACCGCGTTTGGCTTTTCATCGCGGCACTCAACGCAAGGGCGCGCAGTATTTTGGCCCTTTCCCCAACGCGGTGGCCGTGCGCGAGAGCATACAGTTGCTGCAAAAAGTCTTTAAATTGCGCACCTGTGAAAACAGCGTGTTCAGCAATCGCAGTCGACCTTGTCTGCAACATCAAATTGAGCGTTGCACTGCCCCTTGCGTGGGCTTGATTAGCGATGCCGACTACCGCAATGACGTGGAACAGGCCGCACTGTTTTTGCAAGGTAAAACCAATGAAGTGATCGATACGCTGGCCGAGAAAATGAATGTAGCCGCCAGCAATTTAGACTATGAACAAGCCGCGCTGATTCGCGATCGCATGCAAGCCTTGCGTCAGGTGCAAGCCAAGCAGTTTGTCAGCGACTTTAACGTGGCCGATGCCGATGTTATTGCCTGCGCTGAGCTGCAAGGCCAACATTGCATCAATTTGGTCATGGTGCGTGGTGGTCGGCATTTGGGTGACCGCAGTTACATGCCAAAGAATACCGATGGCGAGAGTTTGGAAACCACCGTGCTGGCGTTTTTAGCTCAACATTACGTGGCACAAAATACCCCACCTTTAATCGTGTTGGGTATCAAGGTGGACGGCAGTTTGTTGGAGCAGGTGTTAAGTGAACAAGCCGGTCGCAAGGTCAAGCTCAACAGCAACGCCATAGGCGACAAACGCGTTTGGTTAAAAATGGCACAGACCAACGCCGAGTTAGCCTTAAGCCAGCGTGCTGCAAGCGCGGCCAATCAAAGTGCGAAGTTGCTGGCCCTGCATGAGGCTTTGAATCTGCCCGACAGCGCCCAGCGCATAGAATGTTTTGATATTAGCCATACCATGGGCGAGGCCACCATAGGCAGTTGCGTGGTGTTCGATAGGGGCGACATGCAAAACAGCGAGTACCGTCGCTATAACGTCACTGGCATTACCCCTGGCGACGATTATGCCGCCATGCGTGATGTGCTGACGCGCCGCTATAAAAAAGTGGCGGCTGGCGAAGGCGTGCGACCGGATCTTGTTTTCATCGATGGCGGTAAAGGCCAGTTATCGGTGGCGGTTGAGGTGATGGCCGAGGTAGGTTTGTCCGACATCTTGCTAGTGGGTATCGCCAAAGGCGAAGCGCGAAAACCAGGTTTGGAGACCATGATATTCTCGGACACCGGTGAAATGCTTAACCTGGAAAAAGACAACAAAGGCCTGCATTTGCTGCAACAAATTCGCGACGAAGCCCACCGTTTTGCCATCACCGGTCACAGGGCAAAGCGGGCAAAAGCGCGCATGCATTCCAGCTTGGAAGACATAGAAGGCATAGGTGCCAAACGCCGCAAAGCCTTGTTGACCCGCTTTGGTGGCTTGGATGCGATAAAAAATGCTAGTATGGACGAGTTGGCGCAAGTGGAAGGCATTAGCCCGAGCTTGGCCGAAAAAATCTACGGAGAATTGCATTAATGAGTGGCACATTGAATAGAGCGAGGCAGTAAATGAAGCCCAATATTCCTACCATGTTGACTTGGTTGCGCATCCTGTTGATTCCAGTTTTTGTCGGTGCGTTTTATTGGCCGGAAAACCTTCATAAACTCAGTGCCATGCCCTCGCATTGGGTGAACGTATTTGCCACCATTGTATTTGCCATTGCCGCCATGACCGATTGGTTGGATGGCTATTTGGCCCGTCGGCTTAATCAAACCTCGGCTTTCGGTGCTTTCTTAGACCCGGTGGCGGATAAATTGATGGTGGCAGCGGCCTTAATCGTCTTGGTGGAATTTGGTCGGGTCGGTGCCATCGTTTCTCTAATCATCATAGGTCGGGAGATAGCCATCAGCGCCTTGCGCGAGTGGATGGCTGGAGAAGGTCAGCGCGGCAGCGTGGGCGTGGCCATGATAGGCAAAGTGAAAACCTTTGTGCAAATGGCTGCTATTTTATTCTTGCTGTATTGGGATGACTTGGACTTAGGCCCGCTTGGTATTTTCTCCACCAAAGATTGGGGCCACGTGCTCATCGTTGTGGCTGCGATTTTGACGTTGCTATCAATGGCTTATTATCTAAAAGCCGCTTGGCCTAAATTAAAAGGCAAATAAATAAGCGCTAGCCTTGTGTTATGTCTTGACGCTATAGATAAAATCGCTATAATGGCGCCTGTCTTAACGACGCGGGAATAGCTCAGCTGGTAGAGCGATACCTTGCCAAGGTATAGGTCGCGAGTTCGAGTCTCGTTTCCCGCTCCACGAATTTAGTAAATTGGCGTATTACGGCGAATGCAACCATGCTTTCGCCGTTTTAGTTTCAGCCGGTATAAAGAATCAGCGTTCTAGCTTATTCTGACCCACATGGCGCGATAGCAAAGCGGTTATGCCGCGGCCTGCAAAGCCGTTTAGACCAGTTCGACTCTGGTTCGCGCCTCCAAATCTTCCCTTGTTTTGTCTAAGCTTTAGTATGGTCTCGCATTTTTCGCTTTGAGTTAATCCTAGTGTGGCGGCTTCGTGCGATAATTTAACCATCATGAATACGCACATCGCTTAGGAAACACCCCATGACCAACCAACTTAAAGGCATGATTTTAGCCGCCGGCCAAGGCACGCGCGTGCGTCCCCTAACTAAGGATATGCCCAAACCCATGATTCCTATCTTAGGTAAACCGGTCATGGAATACCTGATAGAGCATTTGGCGCGTCATGGCGTAAAAGAAATCATGGTCAATGTTGCGCATTTGAATAGAAAAATCGAACAGTATTTTTCCAATGGTCAGCGTTGGGGCGTGCAAATTGGTTATTCCTACGAGGGTAATTTTCAACACGGCGAGCTCACCGCCAGTCCGGTAGGCTCAGCCGGTGGCATGCGCCGCATACAAGACTTTGGCGGTTTTTTTGATCAAACCACCATCGTGCTATGTGGCGATGCGCTGATTGATTTAGACATCACGGCGGCCTTGCAGGAGCACAAGAAAAAACGTGCATTGGTCAGCGTGGTCACCATGCAAGTGCCGCATGCCGAGGTAGACAATTACGGCATCGTCGAAACCGATGAAGACGGCAGGGTGGTGTCGTTTCAAGAAAAGCCGCAACCATCGGAAGCGCGGTCTAATTTAGCCAGCACCGGCATTTACTTTTTTGAACCGGCCGCACTCAACTTAATTCCGGCCAATCAAAACTTCGATATTGGTAGCCAATTGTTTCCCTTGATAGTGGAAAAAAATCTGCCGTTTTACGGGCAGAATCGCCACTACAACTGGATAGACATAGGCCGGATTTCCGATTATTGGGAAGTGTTGCAGCGCGTCTTGCGCGGCGAGATTTCTTACATGAAAATGCCTGGCACCGAAGTGCGACCCGGTATATGGGTGGGCCTTAATACTCGCATAGATTGGGACAAGGTCAACATCACTGGCCCAGTCTACATCGATTCGGGCACGCAGATAGAAGCGGGCGCCGAGATCGTTGGCCCGTGTTGGATTTCACACGGTTCGCGCATAGGCAAAGATGCCAAAGTCATCCGCTCCATTTTGTTCGAATACACCGGCATCAGCGACCAAGCTGTTGCCAACGAGATGATAGTCTCAGCCAGTTATTGTGTCGATAGGGCTGGGGTTACTTATTACCTTGGCGATGACCGCTGCCCATTGCGTTGGGGCGACGCCAGACGCTAGTGACTAAGATGCCGGCAAATCGCACAGGCCGGCAGTTATGCACTATAATGCCTGCGTTTTAAAACATATCCAATTCGGAAGAGTGGCTGAGCGGTTGAAGGCACCACCCTGGAAAGGTGGCACAGGGGCAACTCTGTCGCGGGTTCGAATCCCGCCTCTTCCGCCATAAATTTATCCTCCGCACGCTCGTTATATGAGCCATGTAAACGCTACAATTACGCTATGGCTTTTTCCTCAGATTCCTTGATTATTTGCGCTACAGCACGTTTGGTGCGCGGCATGGCTTTGCGTGAGCAACAACAAGCGGAGTCTGAAAATAGTGCACAGTGGTCTGCGGCACAGGCGACTACCTTGCCCATGTGGTTGGATGGCGTAATCGAGCAGGCCAACCTCCTAGGGTTATTGCCGGATAAGGTATTGCCCCTGACGCAATTAAGCGCCTTGGCCGACGCCCATTTGTGGGAGCAAGCCATCAACGATTGCTTGGCTAAGCATGAGGCGCGTGAATTGTTTGACGTGCGCGCGATGGCGCAGACCGCCATTGAAGCCCACGACTTAATGCTCAATTGGCAGATCAGTGATGCCGACATCAATCACGATTTCATGAGCCAAGAAACGCGCCAGTTTTTTCGTTGGCGCAGCGTGTTTGCCGGTCTGTGCCATAGCCAAAAGGCCATGCCGGCTAGCCAGTTAATGGCATTGCAAATTAGCCTGTTAGGCCAACACCAAGCGGCCATTCAAGCCAACATTAAACTGCCAAAATACATCGAATTAGCAGGCTTTGATCGCATCACGCCATTAGAGCAACGCTTGTTTGATTGTTTAAGCGCTTACGGCATCCGCGTTGAGCGCGCTAGTTACAAGTACCCTAAACCGGCCGAAGTGGCATGCCATGGCTTGACTGATCTCAATGCAGAATGCCGGGCGGTGGTGGCTTGGGCGCAGCAGCAATTGGCAGTAAATCCCCAAGCACAATTGGCCATCGTCAGCCCAGCCTTGAGCCATGTCAGGCGCTTGTTGACTGATTTGTTAGATGACGCTTTTCATCCGCAAACCTTGCACGGCAGTTTGCTCAATTTGCCTCGCTGTTACGATTTTTCTCTAGGTTTGGCGCTGGCGGAATATCCCTTGGTTGCCAGTGCCTTGCAGTTATTAAGCCTCGCTAGCCACAAAGCCAGTTTGCAATTTGAGCAGGTGACCGCTTTATTGCTGGATCACTATTGGGGTCTGCCAGCAGAGCGCGATGCGCGCGCCCGATTGGATGTGCACTTACGCAAACACTTGAATGCCAGCTACCGTTTGGATGGCTTAATCAAGCAAGTGGCGCGTTGTGAAAATGAAGGCTGGGCTTTGTCCGGCTTATTGGCTCAGCTAAAACAGATTGCCGCCTTTCAAGCTAAGCCCAAGCAATGTCCTTCTGCTTGGCTAGCGGATTTTAACGGCTTGTTGAATGACATGGCGTGGGCGCAGACGCGGCCCTTATCCAGCCATGAATACCAAACGCAACAGGCTTTTTACAAGAGCATGCAAGAGTTGGCCAGTTTGGATGGCCTAATGGGCAAGGTCAGTGCGACGGATGTTTTGCAAAAAGTCAGCGTGTTAATGCGCAGCACGGTTTTTCAACCTGAGGCTAGAGGCGATACGCACATACAATTATTGGGCTTGCTGGAAACGTCGGCTTTGCAATTGGATGCGATTTGGGTAATGAACATGAACGACCAGCATAGCCCGGCCCCGGTTAAGCTTAATCCATTGTTGCCGGCACAAGTGCAACGTGATGCGGCGACGCCTAATGCCAGTGCGGCAGTGCAGAGTCAGTTTGCCGAGTTGGTGCAGCAGCGCTTGCTGCACAGTGCGGCCAAGCTGGTGTTTTCGTATGCCTTAAAAGAGGATGACAGGGAACTGCGTCCTTCACCCTTGTTGGCCGGCTTGCCTCATAGCACGCCACCCATAGTCAGCATGACCACGTTGGCGGAACACTTGGCTGTGCCGGTACGCATGGAGTACTTGGAGGACATTATGGCGCCGCCTTTAAGCATGGATGAAAAAATAAGTGGCGGGGTCAAGCTATTGGCGACGCAAGCCGTTTGCCCAGCTTGGGCTTTTTATCAATACCGCTTGGGCGCCGGCAAATTGCAAACGCCAGTGGATGGCTTGGATAGCATGACGCGCGGCAGTTTATTGCATCAAGTCTTGCAGTTTTTTTGGCAAGAATGCCAGAGCCTAAGCCGTTTAATGTCCATGACGGCAGAGCAGCGCTGGCAAGCAATAGACACTGCTATTAGCAAGGCGATTGAGGCCAGTCGCCTCGACGGGCATTTATACCTACCGCCTCAAGTGCTGCAGATAGAGCATAAGCGCTTGCATCAACTGCTTAACGATAGCTTGGATTTGGAGTGCCAACGCGCCGATTTTAGCGTGCAAGATTGCGAGAAAAAATTCAATCTAAACCTAGAGGGCTTGCCATTGAATATCAGCGTGGATCGCATAGACCGTTTAGCCGATGGCCGCTTGGTGGTAATTGATTACAAAACCGGCAACCGGCTTGATTACAAAAGCTGGGCTGACGGGCGCATTGCTGAGCCGCAATTGCCTATTTATGCGGTGCTGGCCTTGCAAGGGCAGGACGTGGCTGCGGTGTGTTTTGCTAAAGTGCGCAGTGACGAGACCCGATTTGCCGGTCTGGCGGCCGAAGCCGGCTTGATGCCTAAGGTATGGGACATCACTGAGAAGCGCAGCAATAAAGTGTTTAATGATTTCGCTGATTGGGCCGAGTTATTAGACCATTGGCAGACCAGTTTAAAAGCCATCGCCGCCGAAATTAAAGCTGGCGAGGCCAGCGTGCTGGTCAATAAAGAAAGCGATTTAGTTTATTGCGATGTGTTGCCCTTGCTGCGCTTAGCTGAGCGCAGCGTGCAGTTTGAGCGTGCGCAAGCGGCCATGACGGAGGCGAGCGCATGAGTGAAGCGCTAATGGCATCGGATGCCGCTGCTCGCGAACAAGCTTTAGAGCCACGTTCATTTATCGTGCAGGCGCCTGCCGGTGCCGGCAAAACCGAATTACTTACGCAGCGCTATTTAAGTTTGCTGGCAACGGTGGACGGGCCAGAAGAAATCATTGCCCTGACTTTTACCAATAAAGCCGCCACGGAAATGCGTAACCGCATACTCTTGAGTTTGGAGCAGGCCGAGCAAGCCCAGCCCGAAACCGCGCCCCACAAATTAAAAACCAGGCAACTCGCTGAGCTAGCTTTGCAGCAATCGGCCCGAAAAGATTGGCAATTGATCAAGCAGCCCAGTCGTTTGCGCATCCTCACCATGGATGCCTTGTGCAGCAGTCTAACGCGGCAAATGCCTTTGCTCAGTCGTTTTGGTGGTCAGCCGGCAGTCAGCGACGATGCCGATCGCCATTATTTGGAAGCCGCGCGCTTGACCTTGGCCGATATTGTGGATGAAAGTCAGGCTGACGATACGGTAAGCTTGGCCTTAACTTACATGGATAACGACGCGGAGAAGTTGACGGCTTTGTTAGCCAACATGTTGGCCAAGCGCGATCAGTGGATCAAAAAAGCCCATGAATTGCATGGTCAGCCAGACACCGAATCGCTGGCTAGCATGGAGTGGGTGTTGCAGCATTTAATCGTCGAGGAATTAACGCTGGTCAGCAACGTGTTGACCGACCAGGTGCAGCAGGCTTTGTTGCCCTTGATACGCTTTGCTGCCAGCCATTTGGAGGCGGATTCAGAGATTGCGCCCTTATTGGATAGGCAGGCCAGCTTAAGTCCCTGCCTAGAAGACTTAGCGTTGTGGCGCGCAATGGCCAGCTTTTTGCTGACCAAAGATAAGGCTTACCGTAAAACGCTCACTAAAACCAACGGTTTTCCTAACGATGCCGATCACAAGCCTAAAAAAGAGCAATGCTTGGCTATTTTGGCCCAGTTAAGCCAAGCCGAAGTAGTGGCCAATATTTTAAGCTTGCCACCCTTATCCACCTTGCAAGAAAGTCAGCCGGTGATACGCGCCTTATCGCGCTTGTTGCAGCAAGCCAATGCGCATTTATGGGTGGTCTTTCAAAAAGCCGGCGAGGTGGATTTTGTTGCCATCGCCCAACAGGCCAGTTGGGCCTTGGAGGACGAGCACGGCGCCACCGATTTGGCCTTGAAGCTGGACTACAAGATCAGCCATTTATTGATAGACGAATTTCAAGACACCAGCCCGGTGCAAATGAAATTAATCGAGCAATTGATTGCCGGTTGGCAGGCGCACGAGGAACGCACGCTGTTTTGCGTGGGCGACCCCATGCAGTCCATCTACCGCTTTCGTAAAGCCGACGTTAGCTTATTCTTAGAAGCGCAAACCGAGGGCATCAACGGCTTTAAATTAGCGCCCTTGCAGTTGGCATTAAACTACCGTTCGTACCCTAAGGTGATTGATTGGATTAATGAGGCGTTTACGCAGGTGTTTCCAAATGAGGATGCCAAGAATCATGGTGCCATACGCTACAGCCCGTTTACCGCTAGCCTAGGTAGTGTAGACGGCGAAGGGGTGAGTTTGCACCCATTGATATGGCCTGCATCCAATGCCAGTGAAACGGCAGAGGGTGAAGACGACAGCAGCCCTGACCTCTATCAGTTGGAAGCGGCTTACGTGGCCAAGTTAATTGAGCAGCTAAAAAGCCAACTTAATCCGCCACAAAAAATCGCCGTGTTGGTGCGCAGTCGCAATCACTTGCAAGCCTTGGTGACGGAGATACGCCGCCATCATCAGAACCTGCACTTCCAGGCGCTTGAGATAGAGCCCTTAAACGAGCGGCAAACCGTGCAGGACGCATGGTCTTTGTTGTGTGCCTTAATGCACCGGGCCGACCGCACCCATTGGTTGAATGTGTTGCGTGCGCCATGGTGTGGCTTGAATTTGGCCGATCTGCATGCATTGGCCGGTAACGGACAGCGCGATAGTATTTGGGCGGCCATGCACGACGAGTCGCGCTTAAGGCGATTAAGTGATGATGGTCGCATGCGTTTGCAGCATGCCAGAGGGGTGCTAGCTGCCGCCTTTGACTGCCAGGGCCGATTGCCCTTGCGCCGTTGGTTAGAGCGCACTTGGTTGCAATTGGGTGGCGCGCAGTGTTTGGTCGAGGCCGGCGATAATCGGGATGTGCAGGTGTTCTTTGATTTGTTGGAAAAACACGACCGCAGTGGCCAGATAGACTTGGCAAGCTTGGAAGCCGCCATGAAAAAACTTTACGCCAAACCGGATAGCCAAGCCGATGGCAGCGTGCAGTTTTTAACCATACATAAGGCCAAGGGTTTGGAGTTTGATAGCGTTATCTTGCCGGCTTTAAACCGCAAATCCCGTGCCGACGACAACGACTTGTTGCTATGGGAAGAGGTGGAGGTGGAGCATGAAAGGCATTTGATTGCAGCACCTGTGCACAGTAAAGGCAGCAAAAATAAAGGGTTGCCCAATCTCTATGATTACATTAAAAACCTAGAAAAAATACGTAGCAACAATGAGGTGGTGCGCTTGCTTTACGTGGCGGCGACCCGCAGTCAGCGCCAATTACACTTGATTGCTAGCATGCAAAAAAACAATGACGGCGAATTAAAACCGGTGGCCAACAGTTTGTTGGCTGCTTTGTGGCCCGCCGTGGCTAAAGCATTTATAGAGACGCCAGAGCAGGCGCCGTTAGCCGCGACGACCAAAGGCTTAGACCCGCGTCAATTTAAATCACAATTGCAACGCCTGCCCAGTGCGGCGTATGCGCAGGCCGGCGTGGGCTTAAGCCCACTGCAAACACCGATGGCTACGGTCCATATTGATGCCGGCAACGCAGCAGCCATGCAAAGCAACCCACTTGATCAAGAGAATTTATACAAAGATTGCGGCACGTTGGCGCACGTGTACATGGAGCTATTGGCGCAACGCGCTGGTCTACTCAGTTCGGCGGTATCGGCATGGCATAAGCCTATGCGGCGGTGGTTAATGCGCTTGGGTCACAGTGAGAATGCAGCTAAGCAGGGCGCGGATATTGTTATGGCGGCCTTGCAAACCACCTTGGCCAGCCAAGCAGGGCAGTGGGTGTTGCAGGATCACGATCAAGCGGCCAGTGAGTTAAGCCTGATGCAGGCAAGCGAGAGTGGCGCTAAAAATCACGTGATAGACCGTACCTTTATTGAACGAGGCACGCGTTGGATCATAGACTACAAGCTGGGCTTAGGCGATGAAGCAGAAAGCAGTGCGGCGGCGGCCGAAGCCCACCGGCCACAATTAGCCCGTTACGCCAGTTTGTTTGCCGATGCCGGCTTGCCGGTTAAAACCGCGGTTTTGTTTTTGAGCACTGGGCGTATGGTCGAACTGTAAATCTTAGTGTTTTAGGTGGCGACGCACGAACCAAAACACAAAGACCAGGCCGGCGGCCACGATTAAATAATGGAACTGGTGGAAATACACTTCCAAGCTAGCCCAGTTCTCCCCAAATTTCATACCGGCATAGGCCAACAACCAGCACCAGATGAATGAGCCTATGAAGGTGTAGACGATAAACACACTCATGTTCATGCGCACCACCCCAGCCGGGAAGGCGATAAAGGTACGCACGGCCGGTAGCATGCGAGCGATAAAGATGATGATCTCGCCGTGTTTTTCAAACAAGCGATCGGCCAAATCCAAATCCTTTTTAGACAGTAGGATGTACTTGCCGTATTTTTCTGCCAAAGGGCGCCCACCGAACATGCCCACGTAATAAGCCGGAATGGAGCCCACTACGCAGCCTATGGCGCCAGCTAAGGCAACCATGAGCAAGGTCATCTCACCCTTAAACACCAAGAAGCCGGCGAACGGCATAATGATTTCAGAGGGCAGGGGAATACAGGCCGATTCTATGGCCATCAACAACACGATGCCGGCATAGCCCATGGAGGAGATGACGCCCATGATCCAGGCGGCGACTAAGGTGATCAGTTTGGCTAGCACGGTCTATCCTATCTAAAGGTCTTTAAGAGGGTTTTTACAAAATCAGTGCGTAGATTAATGTCAGCCAAGGCCAATGTCACGCGCAATTTATCCGGCCCATTCATGCGGCAACGCCTGTCTCTTTGCAATAAGTCTATGAGCTTAGTCGGGTCGATGTCGGCCTTGGGGTTGAATTGCAGTTGTATGGTTTCGCTGCTGGCGTCGATTTTAATGATGCCTATGGCCTTGGCCGCAATGCGTAAACGGTGGCAAGCGATCAGCGCTTCGCCTTGTTCAGGCAGCAAGCCAAAGCGATCTATCAGTTCTTCTTGCATGCTATCCAAATCGTCGTCGTTTTCGCAGTTGGCTAAACGCTTGTAGATTACCAAGCGCTCGTGCACGTCCGGGCAATATTGGTTGGTCAGCAAGGCCGGCGTGTGCAGGTTGATTTCCGTGGTGACGCCTAAGGGTGCATTTAAATCCGGTTCTTTGCCGGCTTTGAGTTGCTTGACGGCGTAATTCAACATGTCCGAATACAGGTGAAAACCGATCTCTTGCATTTCCCCACTTTGGCTGTCGCCTAACAATTCACCGGCGCCGCGAATTTCCAGATCGTGCATGGCTAAATGGAAGCCGGCGCCCAAATCTTCCATCAGTTGGATGGCATCCAAGCGCTTTTGCGCCTGCACGGTAATTTTTCTATCGGGATCGGTCAGCAAGTAAGCGTAAGCCTGGTGGTGCGATCTGCCGACACGGCCGCGCAATTGGTGCATTTGCGCTAAGCCAAACATATCGGCTTTATTCAATATGATGGTGTTAGCGGTAGGCACGTCTATGCCGGTTTCTATGATAGTGGTGCACAGCAATAAATTGTAGCGCTGGTTGTAGAAGTCACGCATGACGTGTTCCAGCTCACGCTCGCGCAGTTGACCGTGCGCTACCGCAATGCGGGCATCGGGCAAGATGCGCTCGAGTTTTTCACGCATGGAATGAATGGTGTCCACTTCGTTGTGCAGAAAATACACTTGGCCACCACGCTTAAATTCCCGTGTGGCCGCTTCGCGTATGATGCCTTCTGAATAATCTGTATGGAAGGTCTTGATGCTCAAGCGTTTTTGCGGCGGCGTGCTGATAATGGAAAACTCACGCAAGCCTTCCATGGCCATGCTTAAGGTGCGCGGTATGGGTGTGGCCGTCAGGGTTAAGACATCCACCTCGGCACGCAAGGCCTTGAGTTGTTCTTTTTGCCGCACACCAAAGCGGTGTTCTTCGTCTAGGATGACCAAGCCTAGGTTTTTAAACTTAACGTCTTTTTGTATCAAACGGTGGGTGCCGATAATGATGTCTATGCCACCGGCCTCTAGGCCTGCTAAGGCTTCTTTTTGTTCTTTGGCGGTTCTAAAGCGGGAAATCTCGGCTATCTTGATGGGCCATGCGCTGAAGCGGTCTTTGAAGTTATTAAAGTGTTGTTCGGCCAGCAAGGTGGTGGGCACCAACACCGCCACTTGGCGACCGCCCATGACGGCCACAAAGGCTGCGCGCAGGGCCACTTCGGTTTTACCAAAGCCCACGTCACCGCAGACCAAGCGGTCCATGGGGCGACCGGATTGCATGTCTTTGATGACGTTTTCAATCGCTTCCAATTGATCCGGGGTTTCTTCAAACGGAAAACCCTCACAGAAGGATTCGTAGTCCTGCAAGCTTAAGGTAAAGGCATGGCCTCGTCGGGCCGCGCGTTGCGCATACAGATTGAGTAATTCGGCGGCGGTATCGCGTATTTGCTTGAGGGCTTTTTTCTTGGCTTTTTCCCAATTGCCGCTGCCTAGTCGGTGCAGTGGTGCCGATTCCGGTGGCCCGCCTGAATAGCGCGAGATTAAGAATAATTGCGAAACCGGTACGTACAGTTTGTCGTCACCAAAGTATTCCAATAGCAAGAGTTCAGTTTCGCCTTCACCAAAGTCGATGTTCACCAAGCCCTTGTAACGGCCGACGCCGTGTTGCTCGTGCACCACCGGGTCGTCCATGCGCAGTTCCGACAGGTCTTTAAGCATGCCCTCGGTGCTGCGCGCTTTTTCTTTTTCGCGTCTACGCTGTTGGAGTACGGTGGCGGCATAGAGCTCCGCTTCGGTAATAATGGCGACCGACTGAGCTACTTCAGCAGAATGCTTAGTTAAGACGTAGCCATGATGCAGTGGGCTAACGCCTAGCATCCACTTTTGATTACTGCTTGCAAATTCCTGCCAGCTTTCAATTAATACCGGGTTTAAGCCTTGGTCTTTAAAGAGTTGCGCGATGGTTTCGCGTCGACCTAAGCTTTCCGCCGCAATCAGCAGGCGGCCCGGGAAGGCGCTGAGAAAGGCCAATAATTTGTGTAACGGTTGTTCAGCGCGGCGTTCGATATCTAATGCAGGCAAGCCGTTGGATGGGCTGTCTATGCTTAATGCGATGCGGGCAAAAGCATGGGTGCTAGCAAAGAAGTCTTCGGCTCTGAATAGCAAGCTTTCTGGCGGCAATAAGGGTCGCTCGGCATCGTGTGCTAACGTTTTGTAGCGTGCTTGCGCCTCGCGCCAAAATTTTTGCGCACTGTGATCCAGGTCACCGTGCAGGCATAGCACGCTCTGGCTATTGAGGTAATCCAATAGGCAGGCGGTGTGCTCAAAAAATAAGGGCAAATACCATTCTATGCCGCCACTGGCGATGCCTTTGCTGACGTCTTTGTAGATTTTGGCGCGTTGCGGATCGCCCTCAAAGGTTTCGCGGAACTGGCCACGGAACAAGGCAATGCCGGCTTCGTCTAGCGGAAACTCCTTAGCAGGCAGCAATCGTATCTCGGGCACTGGGTAGAGGCTGCGCTGGGTGTCCACATCAAAAGTACGTATGCTTTCTATTTCGTCGTCAAATAGGTCCATGCGGTAAGGCAGGGCTGACCCCATGGGGAATAAATCTACCAAGCCACCGCGCACGCTGAATTCACCATGGCTAATGACTTGGCTGACGTGGTGGTAACCGGCTTCTGCACATTGCAAACGCAGCGCATCGGTATCCAGCCTTTGGCCTTTTTTCAGCATAAAGGTGTTGGCACTTAAATAAGCTTTTGGGCTAATGCGGATCAAGGCCGTGGATAGCGGCACAATGATGACGTCGCAGGCATTTTGCGTGATTTGGTATAGCGTGGTTAAACGCTCGGAGATCAAATCCGGGTGCGGCGAAAACTGATCGTAAGGCAGGGTTTCCCAATCGGGCAATAAATTGACCGTTAATTCAGGCGCAAAGTAGGGCAGCTCCTCTAGTAAACGCTGCGCATCAAAGCCATTGGCGCTGATGATGACCAAGGTTTGTGGCGTAGAGTCCCGTTTAAGTTTTACCGCCAGTTCGGCCAAAGCGTGGCCGTCTTGGCCTAAATGACTCAAGGTAACGCGTGTGGCCTGGCCGAGTTTGGGTATGGGTAATGCGCTAGGGGTCATGTACGGATTTCGTTAGGTATGGGTTGGGGTTGAGGAGGCCAGCTAGGCTGTCCCACCCACGGTCAGCGCATCAATTTTCAAGGTGGGTTGACCCACCCCCACTGGCACGCTTTGGCCTTCCTTGCCGCAGGTGCCGACGCCGCTGTCTAAGGCCATGTCGTTGCCTATCATGGACACCCGTTTTAATACGTCTGGGCCATTGCCTATCAAGGTGGCGCCTTTAACCGGATAAGTGATTTTGCCGTCTTCTATCATGTAAGCTTCGGCGGCGCTGAAAACAAATTTGCCGCTGGTGATGTCGACTTGACCGCCAGCAAAGTTGGCGGCATACAAACCGCGTTTCACCGATTTGATGATTTCTTCGGGCGCCGCTGTGCCATTTAACATATAGGTATTGGTCATGCGTGGCATGGGGATGTGCGCATAACTTTCGCGTCTGGCGTTGCCGGTAATCGGCATCTTCATTAGGCGGGCATTTAAGGTGTCTTGGATGTAGCCACGCAATATGCCGTCTTCGATAAGCACTGTGCGGTTGGTTGGGTTGCCTTCGTCGTCCATGCTTAGTGAGCCGCGGCGGTTCGCCAAGGTCCCGTCATCGACGATGGTGATGCCACGCGCTGCCACTTGCTGACCAATTTTATTGCTAAAAGCGGAGCTGCCTTTGCGATTAAAATCGCCTTCTAAACCATGGCCTATCGCTTCGTGCAATAAAATACCTGGCCAACCGGCGCCCAATACCACGGTCATGCTGCCGGCTGGGGCGGGTCGCGCATCCAAATTCACCAAGGCTTGGTGCACTGCTTTTTGCGCGTAATCTTGCAAGACCTCATCCGTGAAGTAGCTGTAATCAAAGCGACCACCACCACCACTGGAACCCTGTTCGCGGCGGCCATTGTGTTCGGCTATGACATTGATGGATAAGCGCACCAAGGGCCGCACGTCAGCCGCCATTACGCCATCGTGACGCGCCACCATGACCACTTCGTATTCGCCTGCGATGGAGGCGGTAACTTGTTTCACGCGCGGGTCAGTTTTTCTGGCGTAGGCCTCTAGCCGTTCTAGTAGTTTTACTTTTTTCTCAGCAGACAAAGAGGCGATAGGGTCCTGGCCTAAGTAGAGCGGGACACTAGAACGGGCGATTAAGTGGCTAGCCGACTGCTTGCCGCCTTGGTTAGCAATGGATTTGCTGGCTTTGGCCGCAGCTTGCAAGGCGCTTAAGCTGATGTCGTCGGAGTAAGCAAAGGCGGTTTTTTCACCGCTAACCGCGCGCACGCCCACGCCTTGGTCTATAGAAAAATTGCCGGATTTGACCTGGCCTTCTTCTAAGCCCCAGCTTTCGCTGCGGCTGTATTGAAAATACAAGTCGGCGTAGTCTATTTTGTGCGACATCATGTCGCCCAGTACGCTTTGCAGTTGAGGTAGGTCTAAATTACCCGGTGCCAGCAGGTGCTCTTTAGCTAGATCAAAGTGACTGCCAAGTTGTTGGCTGCAATCAGTCGGCATGGTAGTAGGTTTCATTTAAATTTCAGTAATGATGCGGTGTTTAAGGGCAGGCAAGCTGGCTCGCAGGCTAGCTTGGTATTTCGGATTCATGGCGGCGATTACCACGCCTGAACCGCGTGGCAGTCTGTCTAGCACAACGCCCCATGGGTCGACTATCATGCTGTTGCCATGAGTTTCACGACCAGATAAATGGTAGCCACCTTGCGCTGGGGCCATGACATAACTCAAGTTTTCTATGGCGCGCGCACGGACTAAGGTTTCCCAATGGGCTTTTCCTGTGGTGTCGGTAAAGGCCGATGGTACGACGATTATGTTGACGTCTTTCATAGCGCGGTAGAGTTCAGGGAAGCGTAAGTCGTAACAAATCGACAGGCCTATCTTGCCGAAAGGCGTGTCGACGACTTTAATCTCGTCACCGGATTCTATGGTTTTTTCTTCGTGGTATTGCTCGTTGCCTAGGTTGAGCCCAAACAAATGGATCTTGTCGTAACGGGCGACTTGCTCACCTTGGTCATCGAAGACTAAGCAACTGTTACGAACTTTATTTGGAAAGTTGCTGACCAAGGGCACGGAACCGCCTACTAGCCAAATTTTGTGTTTTTTGGCCATGCTTTTTAGGAATCGCTGTATTGGCCCTTTGCCTTCCTCTTCACGCGCCACCACCTTGTCGGTTTCTTTAAAGCCCATCAATGCAAAATACTCAGGGAGGGCCACCAGTTTTGCGCCTTGATTGGCAGCCACCTCAATTAGGCGCTCGGCTTCGCTTAAGTTGGCCGCCACAT